>NZ_JASCOY010000039.1:0-48076 GCF_029960075.1 Pseudomonas sp. PS02290 | reverse complement strand
CGCAGACGACGCGGAGTGGGCCGAGCGGCATGGATGCCGCGAGAGCGCCGCTAGGACATGGATGTCCGTTCGGCGCGGGCCCACGGAGCGTCGTCGGAGAGAGGGAACCCTGACGAAGGAAGGGCCCAACCGAGAGCAAGCACCCTTGGTTACTTGGGGTGCTTTTCCAAGTAACTCGCCGAAGGCGAAACCCTCTGCCGTTAGGCAGAGCTGTGGCGTTCTGCCACATCGGATCAAACGCGCCTCATTGACCTGGATCAATCCCGCAGGAAACGTCTGTAGGAAAAATACCTCGCACCCCGACGAGTCCTCAACATGCCCGGTCCTTTCGACTTCCTCAAACACCCCCTGGCCAGAGACATCAGCCTGATCCTCCTGATCAAACTCGTCCTGCTCATGGGCATCCGCAGCGTCTGGTTCGACGCCCCGGTCGAAGTCAAGGACGACGGCGTGCAAGCCGGCCTGCACCTACTGAGCACCCCACCCGCACCCTCTGAGAAAAACCCAAAATGATATCGGAATCAGTCGTCGACCTCTCCCGGCTGCAGTTCGCGATGACCGCGCTGTACCACTTCCTCTTCGTCCCCCTGACCCTCGGCATGACCTTCCTGCTCGCCATCATGGAATCGGTCTACGTCATGACCGGCAAGCAAGTCTACAAAGACATGACAAAGTTCTGGGGCAAGCTGTTCGGCATCAACTTCGCCCTCGGCGTCACCACCGGCCTGACCATGGAATTCCAGTTCGGCACCAACTGGGCCTACTACAGCCACTACGTCGGCGACATCTTCGGCGCGCCGCTTGCCATCGAAGGGATGATGGCGTTCTTCCTCGAATCAACCTTCATCGGCCTGTTCTTCTTCGGCTGGGACCGCCTGACCCGCGTCCAGCACCTTACCGTCACCTGGCTGGTGGCGATCGGCTCCAACCTGTCAGCGCTGTGGATCCTCATCGCCAACGGCTGGATGCAGAACCCGGTCGGCGCCGAGTTCAACTTCACCACCATGCGCATGGAACTCACCAGCTTCAGCGACCTGCTGTTCAACCCCGTCGCCCAGGTCAAGTTCGTCCACACCGTGGCGTCCGGCTATGTCACCGGGGCGATCTTCGTCCTGGCGATTTCCAGCTGGTATTTGCTCAAGGGCCGCGACATCGCCTTCGCCCGGCGTTCGTTCGCCATCGCCTCGGCATTCGGCATGGCCTCGATCCTGTCGGTGATCGTGCTGGGTGACGAATCCGGCTACGAGATCGGCGACGTGCAGAAAACCAAGCTGGCCGCCATCGAAGCCGAATGGGAGACCGAACCGGCCCCGGCGGCCTTCACCTTGTTCGGCCTGCCCAATCAGGCCGAGCAGCGCACCGATTATGCGGTCAAGATTCCCTACGTGATGGGCCTCATCGCCACCCGCTCGGTGGATAAACAGGTCACCGGGATCAAGGACCTGGTCCGCGAACACGAAGGTCGCATCCGCAACGGCATGACCGCCTACGACCTGCTCGGCCAGCTGCGCGGGGGCGACAAGAGCGAGCAGACCCTCGACGCCTTTAATGCAGTGAAGAAGGACCTCGGCTATGGCCTGCTGCTGAAGAAGTACACCGACAAGGTGGTCGACGCCAACGAGCAGCAGATCAAACAGGCTGCGCTGGATTCGATCCCCCAGGTGGCGTCGATCTTCTGGACCTTCCGCGTGATGGTGCTGAGCGGGATGCTCATGCTGCTGTTGTTTGCCTGTGCCTTCTGGGCCTCGGCGCGCAAGAACGAAACCCGCAAGCGCTGGCTGCTCAAATGGGCGGTGTTCAGCCTGCCGCTGCCGTGGATTGCCACCCAGACCGGCTGGTGGGTCGCCGAGCACGGCCGTCAGCCCTGGTCCATCGGCGAAGTGCTGCCCGTGCACCTGTCGGCCTCGACCCTGTCGGCGGGGGATGTCCTCGGTTCGATTGTGGCGCTGGTGGGCTTCTACACCGTCCTGCTGATCATCGAGATGTACCTGATGATCAAGTTCGCCCGACTCGGCCCGAGCAGCCTGCACACCGGTCGCTACCACTTCGAGCAAGGCGCGCCCGGCAACGCTGCCCACGCCAAACACCCGGCCCTGGCCTGAGGAATCCCCGATGTTCGATTACGAGACACTGAAAATGATCTGGTGGGTGCTGGTCGGCGTATTGCTGATCGGCTTCGCCCTCACCGATGGCTTCGACTTGGGCGCGGCGATGCTGATGCCCTACGTCGGGCGTAGCGACACCGAGCGGCGCGTGGTCATCAACACCATCGCGCCCCACTGGGACGGCAATCAGGTCTGGCTGATCACCGCCGGTGGCGCGTTGTTCGCGGCGTGGCCACTGGTGTATGCGGCGGCGTTCTCGGGTTTGTACTGGGCGCTGTTGCTGGTGCTGTTCGCGTTGTTCGTGCGCCCGGTGGGCTTCGACTACCGCAGCAAACTGGAAAACACCCGTTGGCGGCAGAGCTGGGACTGGGGCCTGTTTGTCGGTGGCGTGGTGCCGTCCCTGGTCTTCGGCGTGGCGTTCGGCAACCTGTTGCTGGGCGTGCCGTTTCAGTTCGACGACACCCTGCGCTCCAGCTATCAGGGCAACTTCTGGCAACTGCTGAGCCCGTTCGGCCTGCTCGCTGGCGTGGTCAGCCTGAGCATGCTCGGCCTGCACGGCGGCAGCTGGCTGATGATGCGCACCGAAGGCGTCATTGCCCGACGCTCACGCCGGGCAGCGCAGTGGCTGTCGCTGCTGTTTCTGCTGTCGTTCATCGGCGCCGGCGTGTGGCTGTTGCTCGGCGGCATTCAGGGCCTGGCGATCACCTCGGCGTTCGAGGCCGGGGCGGCGCTGAACCCGCTGGCGAAAACCGTGACAGCCAGCAACCACGGCTGGATGGCGAATTATCAGCAGCACCCGCTGACGGTCATCGCGCCATTGCTCGGAATTTTCGGTGGCTTGCTGGCCTTGCTCGGCGCCAGTGCGGGGCAGGGCAGAACGGCGTTCCTCGGCAGCAGCCTGGCGATCGTCGGCGCGCTGTGCACCGCCGGTTTTGCGTTGTTCCCATTCGTCATGCCCTCGAGCCTGGACCCGGCGTCGAGCCTGACCGTGTGGGACGCCGTTTCCAGCCATAAAACCCTGATGATCATGCTGATCGCGGCGTCGATTTTCGTGCCGTTGATCCTCTGCTACACGCTGTGGTGCTACGCCAAGATGTGGGGCAAGGTCACCACCGCGCACATCGACCACAACGCCCACGGCCTGTACTGAGCCACGTTTTAGAGGAGAGACAATCATGTGGTATTTCGCCTGGATTCTCGGCGTGTTGCTGGCTTGCAGCTTCGGCATCATCAATGCGCTGTGGCTGGAGTCGTCCGACGCCGCGGCGCTGGAGAGCGGCCGTGACCGCTGAAGCGCTCAACGCGCCCTTCAGACACGCCATCGGCCGGGCGCTGTCCCTGCTGATGGCCGTGCCGCTGAGCCTGGTGCTGCTGATTCACCCGGCGTCGATGCTCGATGCCAACGGCCATTACTCCCACAGCCTGCTGATGCTGATCATGTGGGGCGTGGCCGGGGGATTCGTCCACGGCGTCGGTTTCGAGCCGCGGGCGATGGCCTGGCGGGTGGTGTTTCACCCGCTGCTGGCCTGGGCGCTGATGGCCGTCGGCTATGGGATGTGGCTGACCGCGCGGCAGTGGCTTTAAGCCGTTTACGCAGTAGCAGCCCTGGTCGACTTCACGGGCGGCACGATGGACAGCGCGATCAACGCCGCAATGGCGCACAGCAGGCCGGAAATGAAAAACGCCGGCAGGTAGGTGGCGAAATGCGTGCGTGTCCAGCCGGCGCCGAAGGCGGCAAACGCGGCGCCCAGCTGATGGCCGGCGAACACCCAGCCAAACACGATATTGGCGCGCTCGGCGCCAAATCGCTGGGCGGTCAGCTTGACCGTCGGCGGCACTGTGGCGATCCAGTCCAGTCCGTACAACAAGGCAAACACCGACAGCCCGAACACGGTGAAATCCAGAAACGGCAGCAGCACCAGCGACACGCCGCGAAAGCCGTAGTACCAGAACAGCAGCCAGCGATTGTCGAAACGGTCCGACAGCCAGCCGGAACCGATGGTGCCGAAGAAGTCGAAAATCCCCATCACCGCGAGCATTCCGGCCGCCGTGGTCGCGGCCAGGCCGTAATCGCCGCACAGACTGATGAAGTGGGTCTGGATCAGGCCGTTGGTGCTGGCGCCGCAGATAAAGAACGTCATGAACAGCACCCAGAACGTCCAGGTTTTCGACACGTCGCGCAGCACTCGCAGCGGGGTGATCAACAGCTGAACGAAGGTCTGGGTGCTCGCGGCTACGGGCTGAATGTCCTGCTCGCCGTAGAGCGGCAATTGCAGATCGGCAGGGCGGTTGCGCATCAATGCCAGCACCGCGACGCCGGCAATGACGATGGCCGTGCAAATGCATGCCAGCGCCGTGCGCCAGCCGAAATGCTCGGTCATGTTCGCCAGCAGCGGCATGAACACCAGTTGGCCCGTGGCAGAACTCGCCGACAGCAAGCCCATTGCCAGCCCGCGATGTTTTGAGAACCAGCGCGTCGCGACGGTGGCGCCGAGTACCATCGCCGTCAGCCCTGTGCCGAAGCCAACCACCACGCCCCATAGCAGCACCAACTGCCAGAACTGCGTCATGAACAGCGACAAGACCATGCCGCTGGCGACCAGCGTCAGCGCGGTCAGCACCACCTTGCGCACGCCGAAGTGATTCATGAACGCGGCGGCAAACGGGCCGACCAGACCGAACAGGGCAAAGCGAATCGCCAGCGCCGAAGAAATCTCGGCGGTGTCCCAGCCGAACTCCGCTTGCAGCGGCCGGATGAACACACCCGGCGCGCCTACGGCGCCGGCCATGACCAGCATGGTAAGGAAGGTGACCGCCAGGATCACCCAGCTGTAGTGAATGCGACGGCGCGACAGCGAAGCCGCCAGAACGGACGAAACCATGGAAATTCACCAGAGAGCAGAGCAGTTGAATGATGGCTGTACTTCAATATGAACGCTCAGCCATCGGGCCTCCGTCAAGGGGCTATTTCTGAATGTTGCAGATAGGGCAGGCGCGAGCCGTGTGAGCGGCTCAAACAGCGGGATTCGACGCCCGGCATTTCACCTCGTGAAACAGTGGATTGCTTTTTCTGGTCATTCTCCAATCCAGCGGTCAGGCCCACTATTCATTCCACCAGCGCGGCCCACCATTGCGGCACCGCCGCCCCACGCTGAGTCGATTCACTTGCCCAGGAGCCCACCCCATGACCGCCATCACGCTCTATCACTTCCCGTTGTCCGGCCACTCCCACCGCGCCGAGCTGATGCTGTCGCTGCTGGGCCTTGATCCGGAGATCCAGTTTGTTGATCTGGCCAAAGGCGAGCAGAAAAAGCCGGAATTCCTCGCCATCAACGCCTTCGGCCAGGTGCCGGTGATTGACGACAACGGCGTCATCGTCGCCGATTCAACGGCGATCCTGGTGTACCTGGCGAAGAAGTACGACCCGTCAGGGCGCTGGCTGCCGAATGATCCCGAGGGCGCGGCGCAGGTGCAGCGCTGGTTGTCTGCCGCCTCCGGCGCGATTTATCTGGGCCCGGCGCGGGCGCGGCTGATCACGGTGTTCGGCGCGGGCTTCGATCCGAAAGACACGATCCAGCGGGCCCACGACGCGCTCCGTGCCATCGATCAGCACCTGAACGGCCGCGAATTTCTCGCCACCGATCACGCCACCATTGCCGACGTCGCCGCCTACAGCTACATCGCCCACGCGCCGGAAGGCAACGTCTCGCTCGACGAATACGTCAACGTGCAGGCATGGCTGGCGCGCATCGAGAACCTGCCGGGCTTCACGCCCATGCCACGCACGGCGGCAGGGCTGGTCAACTAATCATCCGGGAGTCCAGGGAGTTCGCGCCATGAACGAGATTCGCACTGAAATACCATCGCCATGGCATTCCGGCGAGCGCGCTCTGCAGGCCAAAGTCGGCGTTGCAGAGCGGATGGAAACCTTGGGCAAGCGCGTCATTCGTGACTACATGCCCGATCAGCACCGTGAGTTTTACGAGCCCCTGCCGTACCTGATCCTTGGCGCCGTGGACGCTGAGGGCTGGCCGTGGGCGACCCTGCTGGACGCCCAGTCGGGGTTTATCCAGTCACCCGACGCCAGGCAGCTGCACATCGCCCGACGACCCGACGCCGAAGACCCGGCCGGCGCCGAGTTTGCACCGGGCGCGGCGGTGGGCATGCTCGGCATCGACCTGCACACCCGCCGTCGCAACCGCATCAATGGCCACATCAGCGATGTGTGGGAAAACGGTTTTTCCGTGAGCGTCGAGCACTCGTATGGCAATTGCCCGCAGTACATTCAGCTGCGGGCACTCAAGCAGGTGCCGCTCAAAGCTGAGGCGGAGCGTTCCCCGGTGCAGCGATTGGCCGCGCTGGATGATGCCGCCATCGCCACCATTCGTGGCGCCGACACCTTCTTCGTCGCCAGCTATGTCGACCTTGAAGGCGCCCAGCCCCATCGTTCGGTGGACGTGTCCCACCGTGGCGGCCAGGCCGGGTTCGTGCGCGTAGAGGGCGATGTGCTGACCATCCCGGATTTCGCCGGCAACCTGTTTTTCAATACGCTCGGCAATTTCCAGGTCAATCCAAGGGCCGGTCTGCTGTTCGTTGATTTCCAGACCGGCGAGCTGTTGCAGGTGGCAGGCACTGTAAGGCTGATCCTCGACGGGCCGGAAATCGCGGCGTTCCAGGGCGCCGAGCGGCTCTGGCAGGTGCGGGTGGAACAGGTGGTGCGTCGTCCGGCGGCGTTGCGCTCGCGCTGGGAATTCCAGGGCTGGTCGCCGAACAGCCTGATGACCGGCGACTGGCAGCAGACCGCCGCCCGCTTGCAGGCCGACGCCTTGCGCGATCAATGGCGACCCCTGCGGGTGACGCGGATCGAGGACGAAAGCGACGGTATTCGTTCGTTCTATTTCGAGCCTGCCGACGGCGCCGGGTTACCCGCGTTCAAGGCCGGTCAACACCTGCCGCTGCGCCTCTCCCTGGACGGCCGCACGCCGCCGCTGATTCGTACCTACAGCCTGTCCAGCGCGCCGTCCGATGGATTCTTCCGCATCAGCGTCAAGCGCGACGGCTTGGCCTCGGCGTACCTGCATGACCACGTCAGCGTTGGCGATCTGCTCCAGGCGCGGTCACCCCAGGGCAGTTTTGTGGTGGATGCGCAGGAGCGTCGGCCGCTGGTGCTGCTGGGGGCGGGCATCGGCGTCACGCCCATGCTGTCGATGCTGCGAGAAGTCATCTACGAAGGCAAACGGGTGCGGGGAGGGCGGGCGACCTGGTTCATCCAGAGTGCCCGTCGTCTGGCCGACCTGGCGTTTCGCGAAGAAGTGGACACACTCATTGCAAAGGCTGGCGACCAGCTGACAGCGATCCGCGTGCTGAGCCAGCCGGAAACGTCGGCGCGGGTGGGTGAAGACTTCCACCTGACCGGCCGCATTGACCTCGATCTGCTCAAGGCGCTGCTGCCGTTCAACGATTTTGATTTCTATGTGTGTGGGCCGGCGGCATTTACCCAAGAGATCTACGACGGCCTGCGCGGCATGCACATTCGCGATGAGCGCATTCATGCCGAGACCTTCGGCCCGTCCAGCCTCAAGCGCAGCGGTGATTCACAGGGGGTTGCCTTCGAGCAACCGCCCGCCGCCACCGAAGCAGTGCCGGTGGTGTTCGAACGCTCCGCCAAGGAAGCGCGTTGGCAACCCGCCGCTGGCAGTCTGCTGGAACTGGCCGAGAGCCGAGGACTGAGCCCGGAATTCAGCTGTCGCGGCGGATCCTGTGGCACCTGCAAGACCCGGCTCATCAGTGGCCAGGTGCATTACCCGGTCCCGCCCGCCGAAAGGCCGGCGCCGGACCACGTGCTGATCTGCTGCGCAGTCCCGGCTTCAGGGCCGTTGGTGCTCGATCTGTAACCATCCATGCGTGTGCGGGAGAGACGGCGATGAACCCATGGCCAGCGTTCGAGAAAGAGGAAACCCCGATGCCTTATCAGGCCACCGAGCAGGAGATCTCCTGGTTGTTGCCGCAGTCACTGGCGTCTCTGGCCGGCGAGCTTGCGGCGAGCCACGAGCCCGTCGACACGCCGGCGACCCTGCGGCTGTTCATGTGGGTGCGGTCGATCCCGGCCTTCAAACGATCGCACTGAAGGCAACGCGGGAAGGGCGATGAGGGCGCGGGCCGATGATTGTGCGTGTGTAGCGGCTTATGGTTGAAATGTCCCGGCGTCTGGCCGGATGATGTGCGCCGGTTTGCCCACCGTTCGCAGCGGCTCACCGGCGGCTCGTCCCATTGGGGTGAGTGCCATGATCCGTGCGGCGCTCGTTGCCCTTCACAAGGACGTTCATCTTGATCACCCGCAGAACCCTCATCGGCGCGTCGTTGCTGGCTGTGCCCACGTTGTTGAGTCTTCCTTCATTCGCTTTCGAGCGGCGCTCGGAGCCTTCTTCTGATCGAGTCATCCAGCAGCAACTGGCCGACCTTGAACGTCGTTACGGCGGCCGGCTGGGGGTTGCCATTCTGGACACGGCGAGCCAGCGCCTGATCAGCCATCGTGGCGATGAACGCTTTGCCCTGTGCAGCACCTTCAAATGCCTGGCCGCCGCCCATGTGCTGGCGCGGGTTGATCGAAAGCAGGAGGACCTGTCGCGGCGCATCGTCTATTCCGCCGAGCAACTGGTGCCGTATTCACCGACCACCGAGCTGCACGTGGGCGGGCAGGGGCTGAGCGTCGGTTCGCTGTGCGAGGCGGCGATGACACTGAGCGATAACACCGCCGCCAACCTGCTGCTCGACAGCATGGGCGGTCCCGAAGGTCTGACGGCCTGGCTGCGCTCGATCGGTGACACGCAAACGCACCTCGACCGGCGCGAGCCCGAGCTGAATGAAAACCGGCCGGGTGACCCGCGCGACACCACCACGCCCGTCGCCATGCTGCAGACCCTGAAGACGCTGGTGCTGGGTGAAAAACTGACACTGGCCTCGCGCGATCAATTGACGGCCTGGCTGGTGAACAATCAGACCGGCGACAAAAAGCTGCGCGCCGGCGTCCCTGCCCGTTGGCGTGTGGGCGACAAGACCGGTTCAGGTGCCAACAACGCCAGCAACGACGTTGCGGTGATCTGGCCCGGCGAACGGCCGCCTGTTCTGGTGACGGCGTATTACACCGGATCGAAAGCCAGCGGTGATCAGATCAACGCACTGATGGCCGATATCGGGCGACTTGCCGCTGGGGTGTAGGGCGAGCGTCGAGGTGTATCGAGGCGAGTCGTAAAATCTCGATACACATTGCCCTCGATGGATCGGTTGCGCCGTACGGCCGGAGAACTCCGCCAACGTCTCACACAGCCCTGTGCCGCCCCAGACGCCGCTCAATTGCCACAAATCTGATGCCTTGATGCCGATATGTGGCGCATTGATATTAAATTCCCTTCAGCTAGACAACCTCAGCCTTAGCCAACAAAACCGGGCACTTCAGCTTTACACGCTGTAGGAAATGGCTGACAGACGCCTCCGGTTTGGCGCGTGGTCTCAAGACTGTCATCAAACAGAAATGTTTCCAGTTTTAAATCTGC
The DNA here is from genome assembly GCF_029960075.1 of Pseudomonas sp. PS02290. Lineage (NCBI taxonomy): Bacteria > Pseudomonadati > Pseudomonadota > Gammaproteobacteria > Pseudomonadales > Pseudomonadaceae > Pseudomonas > Pseudomonas sp. PS02290. The sequence goes on along the minus strand of NZ_JASCOY010000039.1, from coordinate 38,418 downwards.
CTCGGGTCTTCAACTGTGACCACACACACAAAATTCTCTTGTTGAGGTATTGCCGTGATTCTGCTGACTAAAAAACGCCTGTCGCTTCTGATGGCTTCGATGTGCCTGTCGGGTATGGCACACGCCGTTGATGTGACCGGCGCTGGTTCGAGTTTCGTATTCCCGGTTATCTCCCAGTGGTCGCAGGACTACAGCAAAACTGCTGACAATCGCGTGAACTATCAGTCGATCGGTTCGGGCGGCGGTATCGCCCAGATCAAGGCTGCCACCGTAGACTTCGGCGCGTCCGACGCCCCGATGTCCGCTGAAGACCTCAAGGCCGGCGGCCTGGGTCAATTCCCAAGCGTCATCGGCGGTATCGTTCCAGTCGTCAACCTCGAAGGCGTCAAAGCCAACGACGTGAAATTGAGCGGCCAGGTTCTGGCTGACATCTTCCAGGGCAAAATCACCAAGTGGAACGACCCTGCAATCGTCAAACTGAACGATGGCGTGAAACTGCCTGATACCAACATCACTGTCGTTCACCGTTCGGACGGCTCGGGCACTTCCTTCAACTTCACCAGCTACCTGACCAAAGTCAGCGACGCATGGAAATCCGGTCCAGGCACTGGATCCGCTGTTCAATGGCCTGTGGGCGTGGGCGGCAAGGGTAACGAAGGTGTGGCGGCTTACGTAAAACAGATCAAGGGCTCGATCGGTTACGTTGAATACTCCTACGCCACCAAGAGCGACATCGCTTTCACTCAACTGCAGAACTCTGCTGGCGAGTTCATCAAGCCTGACGCCAAAGCTTTCGCCGCAGCGGCTGATACGGCTGATTGGGCCAACGCCAAAGACTTCAACCTGATCATGACCAACGCGCCGGGCAAGACGGCATGGCCGATCACCGCGACCACCTGGATCATCATGTACAAGCAGCCGAAGAACGCCGAGAAGAGCAAGGCGGCATTCGACTTCTTCAAATGGTCCCTGGAAAAAGGCCAGAGCGCCGCTGAAAAACTGGAATACGTACCTCTGCCTGCATCGCTGGTCAGCAAGATCGAAGACTACTGGAAAACCGAGTTCACCAAGTAACTCGACGTAATCCGGCTAACCCCTGTCACCGAGCGCTCGGTGGCAGGGTTTCCTTGCGAGTGGACCTACCATGAATGAGAACACCCAATACATGTCCGCTGTGATTCCGGATGCACTATCCGAGAGCGAAAAACGCGCGGCCCGCGATCACCGACACGACGCCTGGTTTCGGCGCACGATGCTGGGAGCGGCTCTGTTGGTGCTGCTGTTGCTGGCGAGTATCGCCGGCTCGACACTCTGGGGCGGTGCCCTGGCGTTCAAGACCTTTGGCTTCGAATTTCTTACCAGTACCGAATGGGATGTGGTCAACGGCAAGTTCGGCGCGCTGGTGCCGATCTACGGCACGCTGGTCACCTCCTTTCTCGCGCTGCTGATCGCCGTTCCGGTGAGCTTCGGCATCGCGGTTTTTCTGACTGAAGTCGCACCGCCCTGGTTGCGCATGCCCATCGCTTCGGCGGTGGAACTGCTCGCGGGCATTCCTTCGATCATCTACGGCATGTGGGGCCTGTTCGTGTTCGGCCCGTTCATGGCGCAATACATGGCCCCGTGGATCAACGACAACCTCGGCGCGCTGCCGCTGATCGGCCCGGTGTTCCAGGGCCCGCCACTGGGCATCGGCATGCTCACCGCCGGCATCGTGCTGGCGATCATGATTATCCCGTTCATCACCTCGGTCATGACCGAAGTGTTCCGCAGCGTGCCCATCGCGTTGAAAGAGTCGGCTTACGCACTGGGGGGCACGACCTGGGAAGTGGTCTGGGACATCGTCCTGCCTTACACCCGCTCTGCGGTGGTCGGCGGGGTGTTCCTGGGCCTGGGCCGTGCGCTCGGCGAAACCATGGCGGTGACCTTCGTGTTGGGCAACGCCCACCAGTTCTCCGCATCGCTGATGATGCCGAGCAGCTCGATTGCTTCTGTGATTGCCAACGAGTTCAGCGAGGCCTACACCGACCTGCACCGTTCTGCGCTGATCGCCCTGGGCTTCCTGCTGTTCGTGGTTACCTTCATCGTGCTGGCGATTGCCCGTCTGATGCTCTCTCGTCTGTCGCGCAAGGAGGGTCTATGAGTAAGGCCGATAACGAAAACCTGTACCGCGCCCGCGCGATCAAGAACAGGATCGCGATGGTCCTGAGCTGCGCCGCGACGGCCTTCGGCCTGTTGTGGCTGGTGTGGATTCTGCTGACCACGATCGTCAACGGGTTCGAAGCGCTGAACCTGCGTCTGTTCACTGAAATGACCCCGCCACCGGGCTCATCGGGCGGTCTGGCCAACGCCTTTTACGGCAGCATCCTGATGTCCGGCATCGGCCTGCTGATCGGCACGCCGATCGGTTTGATGGCCGGTATCTGGCTGGCAGAGTTTGCACGCAACACCAAGCTGGGCAATGCGGTGCGCTTTATCAACGACATTCTGCTGTCGGCGCCGTCGATCGTGCTCGGTCTGTTCGTGTACACCGCGGTGATCCTGCCCCTCAGCGCCGTGACCAACCATCAGGTCGGTTTCTCGGCCATCGCCGGCGCCTTGGCCCTGGCGCTGCTGGTGATCCCGGTGGTGGTGCGGACTACCGACGAAATGCTCCAGCTGCAACCCTCGACCATGCGCGAAGCCGCGCTGGCGCTGGGTGTGCCTCAGTGGAAGCTGACGCTGCAGATCGTCCTGCGTGCGGCCAAGGCCGGCGTCGTGACCGGCATCCTGCTGGCGCTGGCGCGCATCACCGGCGAAACCGCGCCGCTGCTGTTCACCGCCTTTGGTAACCAGTTCTGGAGCAGTGACCTGCTCAAACCGATCGCAAGCGTGCCTGTGGTGATTTTCCAGTACGCGATGAGCCCGTTCGATGACTGGCATTCCCTGGCCTGGGCCGGCGCTTTGATTATGACCATGTTTGTACTGGTACTGAGCCTCAGTTCCCGTCTTCTCCTTTTGCGCAATAGGGCGTCCTGATGAACAACCTTTCCCTCGCCGACGAAAAAACCAAAATCCAGGTACGCGGTCTCGATTTCTACTACGGCGCTCAGCGTTCGCTGAAGTCGGTCGACATGATCATCCCCGAGAAGCGCATCACCGCGATCATCGGCCCGTCTGGCTGCGGCAAGTCCACGCTGCTGCGCGTGTTCAACCGCATTTACTCGATGTACCCGAAACAGGAAGCCAAAGGCGAAGTGATGCTCAACGGGGAGAATATACTCGCCCCGGGTTACTCGATGAACCGCCTGCGCAGCAACGTCGGCATGGTGTTCCAGAAGCCGGTGCCGTTCCCGATGTCGATCTACGACAACATCGCCTACGCGGTGCGTCACCACGAAAAACTCTCCCGTCGCGAGATGGAAGAACGCGTCGAGCAGGCCCTGCGCGGCGCGGCGTTGTGGGATGAAGTCAAAGACAAGCTCAAGCAGAGCGCCCAGAGCCTGTCCGGTGGTCAGCAACAGCGTCTGTGCATCGCCCGCACCATCGCGTTGCGCCCGCAAGTGCTGCTGCTGGATGAGCCGACTTCAGCCCTCGACCCGATCTCCACCGGTCGCATCGAGCAACTGATCACAGAGCTCAAAGAGCAGTTCACCGTGATCATCGTTACCCACAACATGCAACAGGCCGCGCGCTGCTCGGACTACACCGCGTTCATGTTCATGGGCGAACTGATCGAACACGGCGACACCGACACCATCTTCACCAAGCCGTCCAAGACCCAGACCGAGGATTACATCACCGGTCGTTTCGGCTGAGTGGAAATATCGCTGGCGCTGCAGGAGGTCTTAGTGGGACTGGCTTTAGCCGGGAACGCATCAGGGGCTACACCGCAAATTTGATAGCGTCCAAACCGGCCTCTTCCCGGCTGAAGCCGGTCCTACTATGGGAAAGCGTCGAGCATTACGGCGCGGCGCTCGAAGCGCCGGCATCCCCCATGAACGCCTCCAGCCGCTTGCGCAGCCAGCGTTCGGCGGGGTCGGTGTCCATGACGCTGAGCCAGACCATCGACAGCTCCAGATTCGGCGTCACGAACGGCAGCGGTTCGCCGCGCAGACCGGTTCGGGCCATGGCCCGGGTCAGGTGATCCGGCAAATTGCACAGCAGATCCGTCCCCTCCATCAACGCCGGCAACGTGCTGTATTGCGGCACCGACAGCACGGCGGTGCGCTTGCGCCCGATCGCGGCGAGCCACTCATCCGCAAAGCTCGAAATGTTCGCCACGTGGGAAACCACGACGTGGGGCCGGGTGCAGTATTCATCCAGGGTGATCGGCTCAGGCGACGAATCGGCCCGCACCACCATCGGCTGCACGCTGCGCAGCAGTTTCCGCTTGGCGTTGGCCGGCAGCTCACGGGTCAGGCAAACGCCAACGGTGATGTCGCCGGACATGAGCAATTCCGAGACATTCCAGAAATTGACCTGCTTGATCACCAGCACGATGCCCGGCGCTTCTTCACGGATGGCGCGCAGCATCGGCGGCAGCAGGCTGTATTCGACGTCGTCGGAGAGGCCGATGCGGAAGGTCATGTCACTGCTGGCCGGGTCGAATTCCCGCGTGAGGCTCAGGGCGACGGACATCGCGTCCAGCGCCGGCGACAGGTGACTGATGATCTCGTTGGCCCGCGCGGTGGGTTCCATGCGGTGACCGACGCGAATGAACAGCGGATCGTTGAACAGCGCACGCAGGCGGTTGAGGGCGGCACTGATGGTGGGTTGGCCGAGGAACAGCTTCTCGGCGGCGCGGGTCACGTTACGCTCTTGCATCAAGGTCTCGAACACCACCATCAGGTTGATGTCGGCCTTGCGCAGCTCATTGCGATTCATACATCGTCCCCGTTACCCGACATTCGTCACCCTTCTGTAGAGGTCTGCGACAGATGGACGCAGTTTATGGAGCACGGTCGTTCGGCGTCCAGCCTTCTTGGCTGAAGCCAGTCACGCCAACTGAGTGCGCCGCCTTTTCAACCATCCCCGGCCGCGTCGGCGTTGCGCTGGTTTTGCTTTTTACGCTCGGCATCGGGCGGGCGCACCATCTGCACGGTGATGCTTTGATCCTCGCCCGCGTACATGACCGCGCTGATGCCGCCGCTCTCATAACTGGCGACGGTGGCGACATTCAGCAGCAGCAACGTGCTGCCGACGCCGGTATCGCCGATCTGCAGCCCAAGGTCATACAGGTCGGCGGAATGCCGAGCATCAAGGCCCTGACCCGTCCGGCCCAACTCGGCCAGCACTTGCATGAGCATTGTCCTTAATCCGGGGTGCTGGCGGCTGTCGTAGAAGATCCTCACCGGGCGCTCGTCCACGGGCAACGAATTCAGCGCATGAATCCAGCCGTCCTCCAACATCCGGAGGTTTTGCGCCGTGGCCGCAGCGCCCGCGGCTGCGCGCGTAGCCACCTTGATCGGCCGATGCAGATAACTCAGCACCGGAGCGGCCTTGTACGCCTCTAGCTGGAACCGTGCCCAGCGCACCGGCAGCCACAGACTGGATTCAAAATAACGGCCGTCGTCTTCATAGGTTTTCAAGAAATCGCGCAGGTGCGCGTGCCAATAGTCGGTCGGCATCGTCCTCGGGATGATCGCGGCCGGCTCGCCCGCAGCCGTTCGACGCTGCTGATACTCCGCCGCATAGGCCTTGTCGGTCTGCCAGAAAAACGTCCACAGCCTGCCCGGCGCGGTACGCATGAATGCCTCGCCGGTGGGTGTAGCCACGGTGCTCCGCTCCAATCCTGACACGCGGTTGCTCAGCAACAGCGCGGCGGTGTTGGCGGTGGGGGAATTGTCGGTTTCGGCCGAGCCGCCTTCCTCGTCGCTGACCAGCAGGGCCTGCGGCAGCCTGCGATGCTCCTCCATGAACGCAAACAGGTGCTCGATCATGGCCTGGGTTTTGTCACCCCGCTCGGCGAACTGCGCCACGAACTGGCTCTGCCCGAGAACGGCGGCGTTGCGGCCTTCGTTGATCATCCATGCGGCGCTGACCTGTTCGTCGGCCAGGCGCAGTGAGCCGACCACGAACGTCGGGATCGGCCAGAACGTTACCGTATGGGCGGCGGACCCACGGAATGCAGCGCGACGAAGCGGGAAGAGCCAGTCTCGGATGGTGTAGTCATGGCGCGACGAAGTGGGCGCGAAGGAGACTGTCTGCTCGCCATTGCTTAGCGAGGCCCAGATCTGCTTCAGCGTAATGCCATGCATGCCCAAGCCGGTACCTTGAATCTCAAGGGCCCAGGTCAGTCGCGCTTCCTCGTAAAGCCATCGGCGCTGGGCGTCGAATTCTGCTTCGCAGCGACGCTCGCACAGCATGAACTTGATCAAGCTATGGGCCAAGAAGAGGAAGGCAAGCGCGAAGGCGATCCCGACACAGCCGTTCCAGACTAAATGTTGCATGTCCGCTACGGGCAATCCGTTGGCAGCCACACTGCGTGCCACTGCAAAGAGAAAAGCGAGCCACAGGCCGATCAGCAACGCCAGCACACGAAGATAGCCTCGAGGCCATAGGAACTCAGGCTGGTTGATCACGCGCCGGGTCTTGATCGCCGGGCGTCCATCTAGAGTGTCTTGAGCATCCATCACCACATGTCCTTCTCTGGCTGGCGGAACAGCAGCACGGCGGTGACGCTGCCATCGGTCATCAGCTCCAGACGGGCGTCGTCACTGGCCAGTCGATATGTGGTCACGCCGCGCAACGCCTGGGCAAAGCGGTCACCGACGTGATCGAAGCGCGGGTTGTGACAGCGTGAGCCGGTGAGGGTGATGTCCTCCACAAACAGCCGCTCGCCCTCGACACGGTAGCGGCCGTCGACTTGCTGGCAGCCGGCGAAACCGATCAGCGTCTGGTCCTCGGCCTTGAAGATCACGAACCCCACATGGCTCTCCTGTGGGATATCGGTGAGTGCATAGGGCGTTCCGCCCAGGTCCAGTTGGGTGAGTTTCCAGACCGTGGTTTGCAAGGGTCTGGATTTATCCGGCGCCGGTTCCGGCTGCCTTTCGCAGCCCGCCATGCCGCCCATCAATGCAGCAAGCACGAAGGGCAGGCCGTAGAACAGTCCTTTAGGGTTCATGCGCTTCTCCTGAGGTCAACGATGGATCGCCTTGGTTTTGGAGCCGGTAGGGCGTAAGGCGCGTAGTGCACCCGTGCGCCGGCGAACACCTGTCGCAGGCGCAGGTAACTCCAGTCTTCGCGGCGGCCGGAATAGCGGTTGAGAAGGTCACGGCTGTCGTTCACGCCGTCCAAGCTCGTGCCGGGGTTGGCATCGCTGAAGATGGCCGGGTGGCCGGCGCGGTGCAGGCGCAACATCTCGCGGCCCGGTCCACTCAAGGGGTCGCGTGGGGGCACGGTCGGGACCACGGATTTGCCCTTCAGTACGGCGCGCTCATCGGCTTTTTGCTGGGCGCGCCACGCAGTCAGCGCCTGCTGGTACTCGTGGTCCTGACGTTCCAGGGACTCGTGCAACACCCGGCGTTCATCGTCGGTTTGCGGATCGGTGAGCACGAAATGCGCGCGGGAGTCATGCACGTACTGCTCAAGAAACAGGCCGACCTCGGGGTGCAGGGCAGGGGCGTGACGCCATTCCAGGTGAAAGCCTTTTTCCAGGGGCGACGCCAGGCTGTACTGCAGCTTTTCGAGGTATTTTTGCCGCTGGGTGTCGTCGCTGAACGCCTGGATACGCTGATGCAACTGCCGATTGGCCTCGATCATGTCCACCCGCTCCTGATCGCCACTGGCGCGCACGAATGAGAGCTGACTGAAGTGCTCGTCGGCGAGGACCTGCTTGCGCCAGCCCAGGTACAGCTTGCGGTGGGCGAGGAAATGGGTGGTCACGGGCGCACCGGCTTGCAGGGCGGTGAGTTGCGACATGTAGGTGTCGAAGCTGTCCTGGAGTTCGGGGGAGATGGCGAGGTCGTTGACCAACTGCTCACGCGTAATCTCCTCCAGTCTCAGCATCGGCACGCCGGCTTTACAGGCTCGGCGGTACATGTCGTTGAGCGGAATTTGCGACAGCTTGTCAGCGGTAGTTTGGCGCACACTGCCGTCGGCGTTTTGAGTGCCTTTGCCCTGATCTCTGAGACCGTAGCCTCCGCCGACATCGGCATGCATGCCGGGATAAACGATCTCCAGGCAATTGGGCGTGTAGGTATCACCGGCGCGAATCAGGTCCACCGGGAAGGAGGCCCGGTTTTCATGGGCGGCCACGATGTGCACGCATTGCTCGACACAAGGCGGGATGGTCAGCAGCGACTGATCGCCCCAATACTGATGGCCGTCAACTGGCAGCGGGTAGGCGTCGGCAAGACCCACCGAGGCCACGGTGTCGAACAGCCCCATGAAACGCACGCGCAGCGGGATGCCGCAAAAGGTGCTGTCGTTGTTCCCGAAGTGTTTAAGCAGTTGATTGAGGAAAGAGCGCGCGGCGGTAGCGCCCCGTGAGAACCCGAACAGGTCGAGCGTGATCTCGTCTATCTTCGGGCCGCCGACGCGGGGGATCAGCATCGCTGTGATCTGGTCGCGCCATCGGGGGATCAGGTTGTCGTTTTTGACGGCGTGGGTGATGGACTGGGGATTTTCGTCGACTAAAAAGCGTCCGTATGCGGTGTCGGCAACACGGTTGGCTATAAACAGCATCGCGTAGCGAATACGGTGGTCGCCCATTGCTCCTTCTCTAGCGCCATCCGGATGCGGCTCGGATTCACCTATCTCAGAAAAGCGTGTTCCAACGCCCTGAATATAAAGTCGATATACGCACTCCAGTTCATTGTTCACAGCTAGATCGTGCAGCCTTGCTATGTTGCTATGAGAATTATGTGGTTTATCCTCGTCTTTACTGTTGCGCGTCCCATCAAAATAAACCGAAAAACTCATTTTTAAACGACAGGGAAATTGCTCTGTAGGAGCAAAGAGTTTCGGCAAGATGAAATGTGAGTTCGGCGCATCGGAGGGCCGCCAGCTAAGGTTGCTCATTTTGTGATTCCTTTCGTTTGTGAAAATTCTTTTTTGGATAACTCGGGCCGGGGTAATCAGGATGTCGAGGCGTTAACATACTGGGGATAATCAATACATCATCGTTCTCCATAATATGCAGGTGACTGCCACCAGCGTGATCGTATGGATGAACTAAAATGTCTCTTTCTTTCCACTGACAGTTTTTCCCGTAGGGTTGGCAGCGCCTCCACTTCACTTGCACACTCAGTCCCGGGTGCCACGGAGCTGGTAGACTAAGAGCGCCTGCTACCGTGCTCCCACCGGTTCCAGCCGCACCGACACCACGACCGTTCAGAAATACTGGCCGAACAAACGTATCGCTCATGTCATGGTCCATGGGAATCACACTGCTCCCGAAATATAGTTTCTTAACAACAGGCTCAGGTTGCGGGTACTTTGTATAGTTAATAACTGCAATCAATGTCGCAGTTGCTCCCCAAAATATGCCGAGATTGATTTGTTTCATGGCTAATATCTATTACTCCAGATACAACACCTCCTCGTACTCAGCGTTGAGATAGCTGAGGTAAGCCTTCCTAAATTATTCATTCGGGGATTCCTTTCTCTTGCGGAAGTTTTTCTTGGGATAGTTAGGGCCAGGGTAGTTCTGATGCCTAGGGCCTAGCATCGTCGGAATTATAAGAGCTTCATCGTTTTCTAATATGTGCAACCAAGCACCTGCTGTTGAGGAATAGGGATGAACTAGCACATCCTTCTCGGTCCAACGACATGCCTCCGAATCGGGCACCGGGTTATTCCGATCAAATCGATCACACCGCCTCCACTTAACCCGAACCGTCAAACCCGGATGCCATGGCGCCGGCAGACTAAGCGCCCCTAAAGAAGTGCCGCCGCCTCTTCCTGCCGCACCAACTCCCGACCCATTAACAAATACCGGACGCACAAACGTATCGCTCATGTCGTGATCCATCGGCGTCACGCTGCTGCCGAAATACCGCGTCGTCGACACAGGCTCCGAAGGCGGCATTAAACCCCACCGAGCCACCCCGATCAGCACCACCGTCACACCCCCAAACACCCCCAACGGCACGCGCTTCACAGCGTCACCTTCTCTGGCCCCATGTCCTGCCCAAGCGCCTCGGCCAGTGCATTGCCGGTCAATCGCAACTCCACCGCGGTCAACCCCGCACATCGCTGCGCCGCTGTAGCGCCGGTGCGCAACGCCCACACCACAAACTGGCCAAGGTCGTTTTCAACCGCATAACCCGCAGCGGCCGCTTGGGTCAGCACAGCCTGCACCGTGGCATGGCGGGTTTCGCGACAGCCCATGATCGAGGCGTGCAGAGCAACCGTGGTCTTGAGCTCATGGATCAGCCGGTCCGCCGCTGTCGCCAGGCGCAAGCGTTGCTGCTGCGCGTCATCCAGCGCCGTCGACACTGGCGTCAACATTTCCATCTTGTCCGGCAGGGCGAGCAGCCGACCCATGCCGTTGCGGTCGGCGTAACACCAGGCCTGCCACGGCTGACAAAACGCGGTGCGCTGGCTGTGGCCCCACACGCTCATCAATGCGGTCAGCGCTCGGCCATCCGCCAGCCGTTGCCAGGTTCTGGCGGTCGGGTCCGGGACGCGCATCCAGTGCAGCAAATGCTCGCGCACCGCGTCCATCGGCAGGGCGCTCGCCAGCCAGTTGACCCCGCGCGCGCAGCCATCGATGCCCAGCGTTGCGGCACGCTCCGGGGTCATCAACCAGGGCCCGAGGGCTTGGGCCGCCCTGGAATAGTCGGCGAACAGCGACACCGCGCCGTCAGGGTCCCGCGCCAGTCGTTCGCCGAGCCGTTGCTGCATGGCCCCGTCGAGCAAGATCACGCTGCTCAGCGCTTTGGCCTCGACCAGAGCGGTATAGGATTTCGGCAGCGCGTTCACAGGGTCACCTCGGCGGCGCCGTTCAGTGCGGCCTTGAGCAGGCACTTCAGGCAGATCGGATCGCCGGGTGGGGGCATCGTCACCGAGACCCGATCGGTTTTCGGGCCCGTCCAGTGATAGGCGCTGGCATGGGTTAACACCTTGGCCTGGGTGCCCATCTCGATGCCGCCGCCGATCTTGATGTAGCTGCCGTCGTCGGCGACAAACCGCAGGCTGGGGGCGCTGATCACCACTTCGCCCTGCTGCGCGCAGATCTGCAGGTTTTGCTGCGCGGTCAGTGCGATGTCGGCGTTTTGCGCCTGAACCCGCACCGCGCCGCGATTGGCGATGGCGCTGATGCCCTGATCCTCGGCAAACAGCGCGATGCCTTGCCCGGCATTGAGGCGCGTCGCCTGGCCACTGGTGACCTGCACATGGCGGCGGGCGAGGGTGTCGTGGTTTTCCCCGGCGACCTGCAGGTGGGAGGCGGGGGTTGCGCTGACCGTCCCGGCGACAGCGGCAATCGCCAATACAGGATCGCCGGACTGGGCGCTCCCCGGTTCCGGCCACTGTCGCAGCGATTGCTGCAGGCTTTCAAAGCCTTGTTCGTCCATGGGCTGGCTGCCCTGAGCGCCTGCCGTTTGCCCGAGCGCCTTGAACAGTTCCCCGCATTCCGTCAGCAAGCCGAGCAGCTCGCGCCGATCCAGTTGTGCGCCGTTGGCTTGGGAGCGCGCGTAGGTCGTCAGCAACATGCCTTGGGCGGCGCGCAGGGCGATGGCGGCGTCGGTGCGCAATTCCGCGCCGTCGCCACGGGGTCTGGCGCTGCCCCGCACACGCGGGGTGGTCAGTTTGCCCAGGTTCAGCGCCGTAGCCTGATGAGTGCTGGCCAGCCGCGTGCGCAGTTCGCCGCAGGTGTCGTCGAACAGCAGTTCGTTATAACCCCGGCCGCTGTGCTCACGACTCTTGATGCCCGACAGCGCCTTGTTACCGGGCAGGCCGGCTTCGCCGCTGAAATAGGGTTGGGCGTGGCTGCCGTTGTACATCACACCGGTGACGACGGGCCGGTCTACGTCACCGGCAACGTGTTGCACCAGCACTTCCTGACCGATGCGCGGCACGAACTGATGGCCGAAACCCGTGCCGGCGCTGGGCATCGCGACGCGCAGCCAGGCCGTGTCTTCGGCATCCTCGCGCGGGGCCTTGTCCCGGGTTTCGGCATGCCGCTGCCAATGGAAGCGCACGCGAACCCGCCCCAGTTCGTCGGTGAACACTTCATCGCTCTTTGGCCCGACCACCACGGCGGTCAAAGGCCCGGAAATCACGGGTCGCGGCACCGTCAGCATCGGGCGAAAGGGGATCGTGCGGCGAATGCAGCTGAAGGTGTTGCTGTACTCGGCGGGTCGGGTTGACAGGTAATTGTTGCGGCCCTGGTGTTCGACGCTGAGCAACAGGAAGCAGCGGTCCTCCCGAGCGCCCAGGTCATGATCGAAATGCTGAGTAAGCTCGAAGGTGAAGCCCGCGCGCAAACTGCGGCAGTTGCTGGCGCCGGTGAAGCCTTTACCCTTGCCCTCATGGGCTTCGATGCGCCGGCGCAGCAGCGTTTCGCCCGCCACGTAATCACGATGGGAATAGGGTTGCGTGCGGCCGTAGATCTCCAGGGGCGGGACATCACCCTGCCGATTGAGGCTGACCATGCTCACCGGCATTGCATTGGCGGGCTGTTTGTAATCGTTGGTCTGCAGGCTGATACGGGTGGATTGCAGCTGCCGATGGGCGCTCCACTGGGTGATGGCGTCTTCGGGTTCGGTGACGGACGCGCGGTGGTAGCGGATGCGCGGCTGCTCCGGCAATTCGGCCAGTTCCCATGAGCGGTCGGTGACTACCAGCCTGTGGCCATCGGCGTCGTGCTCGAAGTGGAACAGCAGCCCTTCGTGCTCAAGCAAGCGCAGGACGAAATCGAGATCGCTTTCGAAATACTGGGTGATATAGCTGTGCGGCTGCAGCTCATCGAACAGGCGAAGTTCGAAGCGTGCCACCGAGCCGTAAGCGGCGAACACAGCGCGGAGAATGTCCTCGACGGTCTTCTCCTGAAAGATCCGCGAGTCCTGACGCTGACTCAGCAGCCATAGCCACGGGCCCAACGTCGCCGAGTAGCGGCACAGCCCGCCGTCACTGCTGATCATGCTGGAGCGGCTGATACAGCCGTCGATGAAGCGCACACCGCCGTCCGCGAGCTCGATCTTCACCTGCGCGGGCGTGCCGATCAGCGACTTCAGCTCAATGTGGGCATCCTGGGCGAGCAGTTCCAGCTCGTAGGTAAACAGCTCCGACAGCGCTTCTCGGCCCGTGAACGAATCGAGGAGCAATTCCTGCGCGCCGTGAAGCACGGTTTTGAAGGTGATCAGGCGGCGGTTCTGCGGTGAAAAGATATCGGGCAGTTCCTTGAGCATGCGGTCTCCTGCGCCCGGGCATCCGATCGATGGGTCGGTGGCCGGGCGATATCGGGTTCATTGCGTCCATTCAGGGCGTTGCGGGGTGAAAGGTGTCGGGCGGCAGTCAAGCATCCCGATCGGTGCGGGGATGTAGGCCGATTCTGGGCGTGGCGTAGGGGGGATCGGGTTTGTTACGGGGACATGCCTTACAAACCGCTCTTTATTAAAGGCGCTGAAGAGCGTGTTACTTCCCCCGCTGCCAGCGCATTCAAATGAGCACAGGCAATGCGCTTTTCCCGATGAACTTCAGCAGAACCCCATGAGTCAGCATTAAAACGCTCACCATGAGGCTCTACATTCCATGCAGATTTCCTTGAAAGGCCAGGTCGCCCTCGTCACCGGCGCCAGTTCCGGACTGGGTGCCGGCGCGGCGAAAGGGCTGGCAGCGTCCGGCGCGGCAGTGGTCGTCAACTACCATTCGCAGCCCGAACCCGCGCAGAAGCTCGCGCAAGAAATCATCGACGCCGGCGGCCAAGCCATCGCCATTGGCGCCGACGTCTCCAACGAGCAGGACGTAGAAAGGCTGTTCGCCGAGACCCTGAAGGCGTTCGGCCGTCTGGACATCCTCGTCGCCAATTCCGGGCTGCAGAAGGATGCGGCCTTCGCCGACATCACCCTTGAGGACTGGAACACCGTCATCAATGTCAACCTGACGGGTCAGTTTCTCTGCGCGCGTGCGGCAGTGCGGCAGTTCGCCAAACAGGACATCCGCCCCGAGGTGTCTCGCGCCCTGGGCAAGATCATCCACATGAGCTCGGTGCATCAGGTCATACCCTGGGCCGGCCACGTCAACTACGCCGCGTCGAAAGGCGGCGTCGATCTGTTGATGCGCAGCATTGCCCAAGAGGTCGGCGAGCAGCGCATCCGCGTCAACAGCATCGCGCCGGGGGCGATTCGCACCGCCATCAACACCAAGGCTACGAGCGGCGACGCCGAGAAGAAACTCTTGGAGCTGATCCCCTACGGCCGGGTGGGCGAGGCCGATGATGTGGCGAACGCCATCGTCTGGCTGGCCTCGGATGCGTCCGACTATGTGCATGGCACGACGCTGTTCATCGACGGTGGCATGAGCCTCTACCCGGAGTTCCGCAACAATGGCTGAACACACACCGAACCCCGATGAGCAGACCGAGCAAGAACCGCAGAACGCTATCGAAAACCACGGGATCATTGGCGACATGCGCAGTGCGGCGCTGGTCGCCGACACCGGCAGCATCGACTTCTGCTGCTGGCCCGACTTCGACAGCCCGAGCATCTTCACCGCGCTGCTGGACACCCCCGACGCGGGGATTTTCCAGTTGGCGCCGATCCTGCCCGACGCCCGCCGCCAGCAGCTGTATCTGCCGCAAACCAACGTGCTGATGACGCGCTGGATCGCCAAGGACGCCGTCGTCGAAGTCACTGACCTGATGCCCATTGCTTCTGAAGTCGACAACCTGCCGCGCCTTATCCGCCGCATCCATGTTCGTCACGGCCAAACGGCGGTGCGCATGCTCTGCCGGGTGCGCCACGATTACAGCCGCGCTGACACCACCGCGCAGATGGACGGCGACGACATCCGTTTCGAGGCTGAGGGTCAGCCGGCCATGCGTTTGGCGGCGACCACCGCATTGACGCTTGAAGGCCAGGCCGCGGTGGCCGAGTTCGGGATGAAGCAGGGTGATGTCGTCGAGTTCATGCTCGGCGGCGCCGATGATCCGCTGGTCAAAGCCACCAACTGCGACTGCGATTTGAAAAATACCGTCAATTACTGGCAGCACTGGAGCCGGCATTCCAATTACCGCGGCCGCTGGCGTGAAGTGGTCAATCGCTCGGCCCTGGCGCTCAAGCTGCTCACCTCGCGCAAGCACGGCGGCATTGTCGCTGCGGCGACCTTCGGCCTGCCGGAAGAAGAGGGCGGCGAGCGCAATTGGGACTACCGCTACACGTGGATCCGCGATGCCTCCTTCACCGTCTACGCCTTTATGCGCCTGGGTTACACCGAAGAAGCCAATGCCTTCATGCATTGGGTCCGTGAGCGCATGGGCGACTGCTGCGAAGACGCCAACAAGCTCGGCATTCTGTATGCGCTGGACGGTCGCGAAGAATTGCCCGAAGAAGAACTGGATCACCTCAGCGGCTACGGCGGCGCGTCTCCGGTCCGCATCGGCAACGAGGCCTACAAGCAGACGCAGCTGGACATCTACGGCGAGCTGCTCGACGCGGTGTACCTGGCCAACAAATACGGCGAGGCCATTTCCCACGAGGGCTGGAAGCACGTCACGCGGCTGGTCAATGATCTGTGCGAAACGTGGAACAGCAAGGACGTCGGGATCTGGGAAATGCGCGGCGACGACCAGCATTTCCTGCATTCGCGGCTGATGTGCTGGGTCGCGCTGGACCGGGCGTTGCGGCTGTCGCTGAAACGTTCGCTGCCGGCGCCGTTTGAGCGCTGGGACCGGGAGCGTCAGGCCATCCACGACGACATCTGGGAAAATTTCTGGGACGCCGATCTGGGCCATTTCGTCCAGCACAAGGGCAGCAAGAACCTCGACGCTTCCATGTTGCTGATGCCACTGGTGCGTTTCGTCGGCGCCAGTGATCCGAAGTGGCTAAAGACCCTGGACGCCATCGAACGCACGCTGGTGCGCGACGGCATGGTCTTCCGCTATCGCAACGACGATGACCATCAGGACGGCCTTGAGGGTGAGGAAGGCGCGTTCGTGGCCTGTTCGTTCTGGTACGTCGAGTGCCTGGCCCGCGCCGGGCGTGTGGAGCAGGCGCATCTGGAGTTCGAGCAATTGCTGCGCTATGCCAACCCGCTGGGTCTGTACGCCGAGGAGTTCGACGCCCACGGCCACCACCTGGGCAACACGCCGCAAGCCCTCAGCCACCTAGCGCTGATCAGTGCGGCGAGTTTTCTGGATCGCAAACTCGAAGGCAGCCAGACCCTCTGGCAGCCCTGACTTCCGGGATCAAAGGAGAAAATCGATGGCTCATGCATTCAAGGTCGGTGATCACGTGCGCTGGAATTCCGAAGCCGGGCACATCGTCGGCAAAGTGACGACGGTGCACACCAAGGAGGTCGAGTTCATGGGCCGCCATCGCCATGCCTCGCCCGACGCGCCGCAGTACGAGGTCAAGAGCGACAAGACCGGGCACTTGGCGATGCACAAAGAGGACGCGCTGGAAAAGGCTTGAGTCCCGCGTCTTTGATGACAGATGGCCCGGATACAAAAACGCAGCGATGACCGAAATCATCGCTGCGTTTTTTTGTGGCCGGTTCAGCAGATCAAGGAATCAGGCGCTGGGCCCGCAACGTGTCGAACACGTCAAAGAACGCCTGGTCGCTGGCCTGGAACTCCTTGAAGCCCAGGGCCCGGCTTTTCGACATGTCGGTCACCACTTCGATGGGGCGACCGAGGTCAGCATCGGTGTGCCACGGCGAAATCAGGCGACTGATGTCGGCTTCTTTCAAACCGTGGGCGCGCACGAGCTCGTCCCATGCCCCTTGATCGTTGGCCATCTGCTCTTCCAGCGGGGACACCTTCTCCGGGAATGCAGCAGGGTGCACACCGAAGTACTCGGCGATCTGGCCCCACATCCACTTCCAGCGAAACACGTCGCCGTTGGTGATGTTGAACGCCTGATACGCCGCCGCAGGGGTCGTCGCTGCCCACAGCTGCTGTTTGGCCAGTTGCCGCGCGTCGGTCATGTCGGTGAGGCTGTCCCACTGCACGCGGGAGCCGGGGAACACGAACGGGCGGCCGGTGGCTTTGCAGATCGACGCGTACACCGCGAGGGTAGTCGCCATGTTCATCGCGTTGCCCACTGCGACGCCGGTAACGGTGTGCGGACGGTGCACGCTCCAGGTGAAGCCGTCGCGTTCGGCGGCGGCAAACACTTCATCTTCCTGGGCGTAATAGAAATTCTCGATGTCCAGCCGCCCTTGGGACTCACGGAACGGCGTCTGCGGCAGGGTGCCTTTGCCGTAGGCTTCGAACGGGCCGAGGTAATGCTTCAGGCCGGTGACCAGCGCGACGTGCTTGACGCTCTTCGCCGGGCTCAACGCGTCCAGCACGTTACGCACCATGGCGGCGTTGACGCGGATGTTTTCAGCTTCCGTGGCTTGACGCGACCAGGTGGTGAGGAAGACGTGGGTCGGCTTGAGGTCCGCGAGGGCCTGCTGTACCGATGCGGGGTCTTGCAGGTCTGCCGCGACGGGGATCACGCCAGGCGTCTGGGAGGGACGGCGGGAGAGAGCGGCCACCTGCCAACCGTTATCGAGCAACAGTTGAGTGGTTGCGCTGCCGACGATGCCGCTGGCGCCGACGACCAAGGCCGTTTGGGTCATGGGGATCTCCTGTTTGATCGGGTTGAACGAGCTTCATAACGATGTAGCTCTCAGGTTTCAGAACGGCATCGCTGCCCATAGGTTCAGCTCAATTGGTCGGGTGCGACCACACACCACGCCGGCGCCCTCCGTTAACTCATCCGACCAGCAGCGCCGCACCATACATGCCGATGGCGAAGACCACATGGCCGACCACATTCTGCAACCGCGCTACGTTCGGCTTCGGCGCCTTGTTGCACGCCACGCCGACACCCATGCCGGGCTGCAGGATGAACCAGCCGGCCCCGACGGTGACCAGCCCGACGATCAGCGCAGGGAGAAAGGTCGGCGCGTGCGCCCACTGCACGCCCCAGATAAACAGCAGCGCGGCAGCGAACAGCACGCCGACGGTGTAATGCATGAACCAGCCAATCGCCAGCTCGTTGGGAACGGGAGGGGAATTGCCAATGCCATTGCGGTGCACGAACTGCCCCTTGGGCATCCTGGCGAACCAGCGACCGACGAGGTGCCAGGGCGGGGTCGGCAAACCCAGCAGCGCCTTGAGCAGCAGCGCCCAGAGATCCAGCAGCGCGGTGCCGCCGATGCCGATGAAAATTGCCAGGTAGATGAATTCGAACATGTCCGTCCCTGCGTGCTGTCAGTGATCGATGGGCGAGTGATGGCCGGACACGTTAGCAGTTTTGCCACAAAAAGCGGCGGTGCAGACAAGGCAGGTTCCACTGAATGAACGCGGCGCTTTCTTGTAGGACCGGCTTCAGCCGGGAAGAGGCCTGCATGAACACCGCGAGATTTGCGGTGTGACATCCGAAGCCTTCCCAACTGAAGCCTGTCCTGCATTAAAGGTCGCTCAAGCACTTACCAGCGGTCATTGCCACGACCGTGGTCAAACCCCCGGCGGTAGCCACCGTCGTAGTAACCGTGGGGCGGTGGTGGCGCGAAACGGCGATATTCGACCCGCTCACGCACCGGCACATAGACAACCTGCTGGTACTGCGGCTGATAACGCGGCGCGTAGCGCGGTTGCGGGCGGTAATCCTGATAGCGACCGTGACGGTCGTTGTTCGACTGACTGATCACCGCGGCCAGTACGGCACCGACGGCGGCTCCGGCGATGACAGGCACAATCACGTTGCGTTCGCTGGCGGACGCCGTGCCGGCGCCAACGAGCAGACCGGACAGGATCAGGGCTTGGGTCATCTTGGCAATCATGGTGTCTCCTTTGGCGAAAGAGTGGGTTCGCCATGGACGTATGAAACACCGGATCCGTGTAAACCCACGTCTAGGATCGGTAAAGGTTGGGTAAACCCGGATGTGCTCAATCGGCGCAGCAGTGCACGACCGGCGATCGGTTAACCGCCTGCGACGATGTAACGTTCGGCCATCCGAGAGGTCACTTGTGAAGTCCAATGGATTGCGACGGCCTTGTCCTCCTCGTGTCACGCTTTCCCCTGCCACCTCAGGCACCTCTTTTTGACATCGTTGACACTGGAACACAGCCCATGCGCCTGGCCGACTTCATCCTGCAGAACATCGAACCCATCCTGAAAAAGTGGGAAGCCTTCGCCAGGACCATGACGCCCGCCGCCAATGGCATGGACTCCGCCGAACTTCGCGACCACGCCGAACAGATGCTCCGCACGATCGCCGCTGACCTCCAGACCTCACAGACCGATGAGGCGCGAGTATCCAAGTCCAAGGGCGAAGCGCCCGATTCCGATAACGTCACTTCGGCCGAGACCCATGCTGAAGTCCGTCATTCGTCCGGCTTCACCATCGGTCAGATGATCGCCGAGTACCGGGCCTTGCGCACCAGTGTGCTGATGCTGTGGATGCCGCCCAAGGAAGTGAACCGGGCAGACGAGATTGCCGACATTCTGCGCTTCAACGAAGCCATCGATCAGGCCCTGGCCGAGTCCGTCGTGACCTACACCGACAACGTCGATGCTGCGCGCAACGTCTTCCTCGGCATCCTCGGTCACGATTTGCGCAGCCCGCTGGGGGCGATTTCCCTCAGCGCCGAAGTGCTGCTGCGTGCAGGCGACCTGCCACCCAAGGCGACCAAAAACGTGTCGCGCATCTACACCAGCGTCAAGCGTTCGACCAAAATCGTTGGTGATCTGCTGGACTTTACCCGGACTCAACTGGGCTCGGGAATTCCGGTGCGAGTGGCGCGGGATGACTTTTTCCAGGCCTGCGAAGCCATGGTGGAAGAGGCCAGGGCCTACCATCCGGATCGTGAGATCGACATGCACGGCGACACCCGAGTCGTCGCGCAATTTGATCGGTCACGGATGGAACAGGTCATGTCCAACCTGATCGGCAACGCGATCAAGCATGGCAACCCCCTGACCCCGGTCACCGTGACACTGGTGGCGGGTGCCAAAACGGTGTCCCTCTCGGTGCACAACGAGGGCCCGCCCATTGAGGACAGCGTGAAAGCAACACTCTTCAACCCGATGGTGCGCAATTTTCAGGACGGAAAAGTGGAATACGGCGCGGCCGCAGGTCTTGGCCTAGGGCTGTATATCGCAGCGGCGATCGTCGACGCCCATAACGGCAGCATCAAGGTCGACTCCGCAGCCGACCGCGGCACCAGCTTCACCGTGTCCTTGCCGTTGATCGGGGACGCAGGCGACTGAAGGGCGCAGATCTCGGGGCACAAATGCTGCAATCGATACACAGGGCAACGACCGCCGATCAGCCGGCGGTCAGGCTCGGGAAACCTCGAGCAACAAGTTGAATCAACTGGTTACGTAGGTGAGGTTAGGGGAAGTATATGGTGACCGACGATCTAGTCCGGTGGAACAGCCACTGGCGGTTAACCGACCACACAGTGTTGTGCAGGACCTGCAAAGCCAGGCAAAGCGAAGCCGAGCGAGAAGCGACCTTTGTGCATCTGCCGACCTGCGGCTATGCCCGAGAGGCCGCCCATCCCTGGGATGAGCTCGACGCGAGCTGCGGAATGCTGCAGACCTCCCACTGAATTGGACCCTGTCGCCGATCGCTTACTGCGATGGCTCCGCCACGGCGCTGAACATCAGGCTCGGGGCCTGACCGGGTACGTCATCGAGCTCGCCGCAACGGTGCATGCCGATTTTCTCCAGCACCCGAATCGACGCCGCGTGGGTCGGCCGGACGTAACCGTAGACCTCTTCCAGCTTCAAGCTTGAAAACCCGAAGTCCAGCGCCGCTCTGCCCATCTCCGTGGCAAACCCCTGTCCCCACGCCTCAACGGCGAACCGATAGCCCAGATTGACCCTTTGCACGCCCAAAAAATCATGAAACCCGATGCCGCCGAAGCCGATGATGTGTTCGGGGGCCTCCTTGTGCGCAATCGCCCACCAGCCAAAACCGTGGGTCTGCCAGTGCTCGATCCAGCCCTTGAGCATGGCTGCTGCCTGGGCCTCGTCGGTCATCGGCCCGGAAGGGTTGAACAGCTGGGTCTGCGGGTCGCTGTAGATGGCGAACAGGCGGGCGAGATCATCAGGTTCCGGTGCGCGGTAGATCAGATGAGCGCTGCTCATGGCCATGGCAAGTGATCCTTCGGTTAGCCCTCAGAGTATTTGCAGCGGATCGCTGCTGCTGACGTCCTGATCTACCAGTTGAATGCGGTTGCGTCCACCGCGTTTGGATTCATACAAGGCGGCGTCGCTGCGTTCGATCAATTCTGCCAGGCTGGATGGCGGTTGGCTGAACAGGCTGGCACCGATGCTCAACGTAACGGGCTGGGGGGTGGAAAAAGTTGCCGAGGCGGTCGCGTGAAAGGCCTCGCGCAGCGTGCTCCCCACGGCCAGCAAATGCTCGCTGGAGGTGTCACTGAGCAACACCACGAATTCATCACCGCCCAGGCGCGCGGCGAGCGAACCGGTGGGCAAGGCCCCGCGGATAATTTCACTGAGCGCGACCAGCAGCCGGTCTCCGGCGCTGTGGCCATAAAGGTCGTTGACCAGCTTGAAATTGTCGATGTCCATCAGCAGCAGCGCCCCCGGCTGCGCCTGCGAAACGTTATCCAGCAGACGCTGCCCTCGCACTTCCAGCGCGCGGCGGTTGTACAGGGCCGTCAGCGGATCCCGCGCCGCCAGCCGGGCGATGCGTTTTTCCCGGCGATGACGCTCTGAGCCGGTCATCGACAGGGCGATCAGCATCACCGCCATCGTCCCTTCGACCAGCGAAATCTGGATGATCTCGCCCCGAAAGGCGGCCAGATCGATCAGCGTGCCAGGCACCACCGCCGTGACCGCCTTGGAAAAATAGAACACGCCGTGGGCCAGCAGCACATAGCGCAACTGCACCGCGCCGACGCTCAGGGACTTGCCGTGAGGCCGCAGCAGCCCGCTGGCCTTGACCATCAGCAGAGAGATCAACAGCGAGTTGGCTGCCAGCATCACTTTCGACCACCACGGCTGGTCCGGCAGCAACAACAGCCCGATCCACAGGACGAAGATCAGGTACCAGGCCCGCGACACCCGGGTCTCGGTAAACCGCGCAACGCCCAGCAGGAACAGCCAGTGGGCGGTGACCAGCAAGCCGTTGGCGAACCAGATGCCAATCACCAGAATGCCGCTGCTGCGCAGCAATGCCAGGGTCGAGCCCACTGAAATAACGGCAAACCCCGCGCTCCAGAACAGCAGCGACGGCTCCCGCACCGTCCGCCACTCCACGGCCAGGTACAGCGCGGCGGCCGCAGCGAGGGCGATGGTCATCGTCAGCAGGGTGATCGGGTCGAGCGCCATAAGCAGCCTGATGGGTAAGGGGTGCGGTGTCGTCGCGAGTCGAAGCGCCCCGGGGGGGGGCTTTCATTCGCTGGCTGTTGTGTATCGGCCACCCCGACAAAACTTTAACGCCGGCGCCGTTCCGCTAGAATGGCGCGGACCCGGTCCTGCCGCCGTTATTCCAGGTCTATTTTGGCTGCGAACGGCTGCAACCATCGGTACCCCCAGGCAGGACGCACAAGCGAGGCGGCAGTGATCGAGCGGCGAGAATTCAGCGGAGGCATGAAGGGCAAGAACCTTCGCTACGTGGATGAAAACAGGCGAAGCCCCTCGGCCCAGACCCGAACCGGCTTCCTGCTGCTCGAACACTTTTCGTTGCCGGCTTTCACCCAGGCCCTGGACACGTTCGTCACCGCCAACCTGCTGCGCCCCGATCTGTTCACGTCGAGGACATTTGGCTTGCACGAGGGCGAAGTGGTCAGTGATCTGGGGCTGGTGATCCGGCCCGACACGCGACTCGACGCGCCGGCGCTTAAGGCGCTGGACCTGCTAGTGATCTGTGGCGGTTATCGCACCGAGCTCAAGGCCGACGAGCCGCTGGTGCACCTGCTGACCACCGCCGCCGAACAGGGCATCACCCTCGCGGGTCTGTGGAATGGCGCCTGGTTCCTCGGCGCAGCGGGTTTGCTCGACGGTTATCGGTGCGCCATTCATCCCGAGCACCGCGCCGCCCTGGCGGAGATCTGCAAAGTCAGCGAAGTCACCAGCGAAGCTTTTGTCATCGACCGCGATCGTCTCACTGCCGCAAGTCCCGCCGGGGCCTTCCACATGGCGCTGGAATGGATCAAGACGCTGCACGACAAGGCGCTGATCGAAGGCATCGAGGACATTCTGTCTTTCGAGGAGTCGCGCTATCGGCGGATCAAGCCGAGCCGGCACATGACAGTCAGCGCGCCGCTCAAGGAAGTGGTCAAGCTGATGGACGCCAACCTTGAGGAACCCCTGGAACTGGAGCAACTGGCGGTGTACGCCGGACGTTCGCGGCGACAGATCGAGCGGCTGTTCCAGGAACAACTGGGCACCACCCCGCAGCGCTACTACCTGGAACTGCGCATCACCGAGGCCCGCCGCCTGCTGCAGCACACTGAGCTGACCCAGATGGAAGTGCTGGTGGCCTGCGGGTTCGTCTCGCCGAGCCATTTCAGCAAATGCTACAGCGCGTACTTCGGCTATCGGCCTTCCAAAGAAAAGCGTCTGGTCAAATGAGCGCTGCCTTGATTTGCCCCTCGGCCAGCCCAACCCTGTAGGCTTCGTCCTCAACAGAACAAACGTACCCAGCCCGGGGCAGAGACAGCGTGAATGAGTGAGATCAGCACCAAAATAATCACCGTCGAGGGCCATGCCGCCCTGAAGAAGGAGCTCGATTACCTCTGGCGCGAGCACCGGCCTGATATCACGCAGAAAGTGGCGTGGGCCGCTTCCCTGGGGGATCGCAGCGAGAACGCCGACTATCAATACAACAAAAAGCTGCTGCGCGAGATCGACCGGCGTGTGCGCTACCTGCGCAAGCGTCTGGAAGACATGCGCGTGGTCGCCTATTCGCCGGAGCAGGAAGGCCGGGTGTTCTTCGGCGCGTGGGTCGAAGTCGAGGACGAGGAGGGTGAGAGCAAGCGTTTCCGCGTCGTCGGTTATGACGAGATCTACGGACGCATGGACTACATCTCCATCGATTCGCCCATGGCCCGGGCGCTGCTGAAGAAAGAAGTCGGTGACGAAGTCTCGGTGCCGGTTCCGTCCGGCAGCAAGCAATGGTGGATCACCAAGATCGAATACCTGAAATAGCAGGGGCTTTGCGCGGTTGACGGTGGGCAGCGCATTGCCGCCCACCGTCAGGCCCCCACCTTTAGCCCTCGCGCAGCACTTGCAGGGGACTGGCGTTCAGCGCCCGCCGTGTGCCGAACACGCCCGCGCCGCCCACCAGCAAGGCGCCGATCAGCGGCAGCACCAGCAGCCAGATGTGGGGGTGCCACTGCAGGTTGAAGGCGTAGCGGTACAGCGCAAAGCTCACCAGCTCGCACCCAATTGCCGCCAGCACTCCGCTCACCGCGCCGAGCAGACCGAACTCGATGCGCCGGGCCTTGGTCAGCAACGCACGATTGGCGCCCAACGCCCGCAGCAGCGCACCCTGTCGGATCCGCTCATCCAGGGTCGCCTGCAAGCCGGAGAACAACACCGCCATCCCCGCCGCGAGCACGAACAGCAGCACGTACTGCACCGCCATCGTCACCTGATCGAGGATGCTGCGCAGCTGCTCCAGCAACGCTTCCACCTGCAGGATCGTCACCGCCGGGAAGGCCCGGGACAGCTCGACGATCTGCTGATCATTGCCGGGCGCCAGATAGAAACTGGTCAGGTACGTGGCCGGCACGTCCTTGAGGGTGCCGGGCTGGAAGATCATGAAGAAGTTGGGCTGAAAGGTGTCCCAGTTGATGTCGCGCAGGCTGGTGACTTTGACCTCGCGGGTCAGCCCGCCGATCACGAAACCGAGGGTGTCGCCCAGCTTCATGTTCAGGCTGTTGGCCAGCTTGGTTTCCACCGACACGCCCGGAACCACGCCGTCGGCTGGCGGCTGATCGCTGGTCCACCACTGGCCGGCGGTGATGCTGTTGCCTTCCGGCAGCGTCGCCGCCCAGGTCAGGTTGAGGTCGCGCTGGGTGGCGTTTTCGCCACGGGAGTCCTTGGTGACAAACTTGCTCACCGGCTCGCCATTGATGGTCATCAAGCGCCCCGGAATCATCGGGTACAGCGGCGCGCTGTGGGTCGACAGGCGGCCGATGCGTTCCGCGAAGTTGTCTTTGTCGTTGGGCAGGATGTTCAGCGCGAAGTAGTTCGGCGCATCCTTGGGCAGCTGGTTCTGCCAAGTGTCGAGCAGCTCGCCGCGCAGCAGCGCAATCAGCCCCATGGACAGCAGAATCAGACCGAACGCCAGGGACTGGCCGGCTGCGGCCATGGGGTGGCGCAACAGCTGACCCAGGCCCAGACGCCACGGCAGCGAGGCCCCGGCGAGCAAACGGCGCAGGCTTTTCAGGGCCAGCAGCAACACGCCGCCGAGTATCAGCGCCGCGATCAGACCGCCGCCGAGCAGGGCGAAGGTCAGCACCAGGTCCAGACTCAGGCGCCACATGATCAGGCCCAGTGCGAACAATGCCGCGCCGTAGACCAGCCAGGTGCTCGCCGGGATGGGCAGCATGTCCCGACGCAATACCCGCAGCGGTGGCACGCGACCCAAAGCAGCCAGGGGCGGCAGTGCGAAGCCGGCGAGGGCGACCAGTCCGGTGCCGATTCCGGCGACTGCGGGCAGCCAGCCTCCGGGCGGGACGGCAGCGGGCAGCAGGTTTTCCAGCAAATGAAACAGCCCGAGTTGGGCGAACCAGCCGAGCAAAGCGCCCGCCGCGCTGGCCACGACGCCGAGCATGGCCAGTTGCAAGCCAAACAGCACCAGCGCTTCATTGCGCGACAGACCCAGGCAACGCAGCAACGCACTGGCGTCAAAGCGGCGCACCGCGAAACGCGCCGCCGACAAGGCCACGGCCACGCCGGCCAGCAGCACGGCGACCAGACTGGCCATGTTCAGGTAACGCTCGGCTTTGCCCAGCGCGCCGCCAATCTGCTGGTTGCCATCGCGGGCGTCGTCGATCTTCTGATTCGGCGCCAGCCC
The DNA here is from genome assembly GCF_029960075.1 of Pseudomonas sp. PS02290. Lineage (NCBI taxonomy): Bacteria > Pseudomonadati > Pseudomonadota > Gammaproteobacteria > Pseudomonadales > Pseudomonadaceae > Pseudomonas > Pseudomonas sp. PS02290. The sequence goes on along the minus strand of NZ_JASCOY010000039.1, from coordinate 12,279 downwards.
GGGTTCGATCGCTTTGCGGTACGCGGCGAGGTCCTGGGGCGTGCCGCGCCATAGCTCCCGATAACTGACGCGGCTGCCGGGCTGCACGACCTTGGTGGCTTCAAGGTCGGCCATGTTGATCATCACCCGAGGCGTCAGGCTGTAGAAGTTGCCGGCGCGGTCGGGTTCGTAGGTCAGCACCCGGGTCAGCTTCAAGGTCTTGGAGCCGACGTCGATGCTGTCGCCGACTTTCAGGTTCAGCGCCACCAGAATCCGCGCTTCCGCCCAGGCTTCGCCGGCTTGGGGCTCACCGCCCACGGTTTCGGCTTCATAGGGGGCAGGGGCGCTTTTCAGCTCGCCGCGCAACGGGTACGCCGCGTCCACGGCCTTGACGCTCGCCAGCTGAATGCCGTTATCGGTGGCAACCACGCTGGAGAAAATCACGATCTGCGAATGATCCAGCTTCAGCGCCTTGCCGGCGTCGATCTGTGCAGGCGTCGCCGGTGCGGAGCCGCCGAGAATGAGGTCGGCGCCGAGAAACTCCGTCGCTCGCAGCAGCATGGCGCTGTTGAGGCGTGCGCCGAAATATCCGATGGCCGTGCTGGCGGCAACCGCCACCACCAGGGCGAAGAACAGCACACGCAGCTCGCCGGCGCGGGCATCGCGCATGAGCTGGCGCGCCGCGAGGCTGAGCAGACGGGAAAAAGGCAGGCGTGCCATTAAGGCTCCATGGGGGCGACCAGTCGGCCACCCTCGAGACGGATCAGGCGACGGCAACGGTGGGCCAGACGCTCATCGTGGGTGACCAGCACCAGGGTGGTGTTGCGCTCCTGGTTCAGCTCGAACAGCAGATCGCTGATGCGCTCGCCGGTGTGGCTGTCCAGGTTGCCGGTGGGCTCATCGGCGAACAAAACGTCCGGGTCGGCGGCAAACGCACGGGCGATGGCGACGCGTTGCTGCTCGCCGCCCGATAGTTGCCGTGGCGTGTGGGTCAAACGCTGACCCAGGCCGACGCGTTCCAGCAGATGCCGGGCCTGATCACGGGCGTCTTTGCGGCCTTCCAGCTCCATCGGCAGCATGACGTTTTCCAGCGCGTTCAGGCTGTCGAGCAACTGGAAGGACTGGAACACAAAGCCCACGTGTTCGGCGCGAACCCGGGCGCGCTGGTCTTCGTCCAGGTCGCTGAGATTGCGTCCCGACAGGACGACGGAACCGGCGCTGGGCAGGTCGAGGCCGGCCAGCAGACCGAGGAGGGTGGATTTGCCCGAGCCCGACGCGCCGACAATGGCCAGCGTGTCGCCCTTGTTTAGTTCCAGGGAGAGTTCGTGCAGGATGGTCAAGTCACCTTCGGTGCTTGGGACCACTTTGCTGAGGTTCCGAGCACTGAGAATACTTTCGCTCATGGAGAATCCGATGCGTGCGTGGTTTTTAAGTGCTGGCCTGGGTTTGCTGCTGGTATCACAAGGCGCGATGGCAGGCACGGTGCTGATCGTTGGGGATAGTATCAGCGCGGCTTTCGGCCTGGATACCCGGTTGGGTTGGGTCAGTCTGCTGGAACAGCGTCTGGCAAAGGAAGGCTTCAAGGAAGAAGTAGTCAATGCATCGGTCAGCGGCGACACCAGTGCAGGAGGCCAGGCGCGGCTGCCGTCGCTGCTTGCCGAGCACAAACCGGATCTGGTGATCCTCGAACTGGGCGGTAATGACGGCCTGCGCGGGCAGCCGCCGGCGCAATTGCAACAAAACCTTACCGACATGGTTGAGCAGTCCAAAGCGGCGGGGGCCAAGGTGCTGTTGTTGGGCATGAAAATCCCGCCCAACTACGGTGAGCGCTACACCACGGCCTTCGCGGCGGTGTACCCGAAAGTCGCCGAAGCCACCGACGCTGCGCTGGTGCCCTTCATGCTGGAAGGCGTGGGCGGCAGGCCTGACATGACCCAGCAAGACGGCATTCACCCCAACGTCCAGGCTCAGCCTTACCTGCTGGATAACGTGTGGCCGGTGCTTGAGCCACTTCTTTAAATGCAATCTCTGAGGCTTCAGGATGGAGTTCCCTTCTGGTGCCTCAGTCGGCTCGTAATGCGGTTTATTACAGCTTTGTCCCACCGTTGTGACAATCAATGCTCTCATCAGCGACGGTGACGCCCAATGTGATGAGCAGTAATGATCACGCTGGGAACCGGGGGACCGCCTTAGACCACCTATATGCTTCCAGGCACCAGGAGGCCCACATGAATCCCATTCGCCCCTATCAAGGTCAGCAACCTGCTTTCCACATTCCTGAAAGCGCGCAGCCGCATGGTTCCAATGCCCCAACCTCAGCGCGTTCGTCGAACCAAACTTATCCAGCCGACTTGGCGCCTTCCAGAAACCGTTCCGTAGCGATGCCTTCAAAGGTGAAAGTAGGCGGAGATTCCTTTCTGATAGGAACGCTCAGAAGCCGGCTTGATGCTCAGTCAAGAGCCTATTTGCGTACGGCGCTGAATCCAGACGAAAACACGCCTACCACGCAACGTCAGGACGGAATCGTTTCCTATTTGGTGCAGCACGAGACCGAAGAAAACCAGACGCCCGGGCCAGATGTTTTAGCCGTGTCCGTTGACGTGGATCAAAATAAGTACCTTAAATCACTCGTGGCAGCCCGAGTCTCCGATAGAGAAACGGTTCTGGATCTCCGGTTTGATAGCAAGCTCGGCCACTTTGCAGAAAAACTAATCTCAGGATTGAGGTCGAAAACCGCGGATAACGTCCAGGCATCGATGCTGAAAAACGGTCCGAAATGGTATTGGGAACTGGAATCCGGGGAAGACCTGACGCTGAAGAAGCTTTCAGCTGAAAACATCGACGCCCTGAGAAGCGAGGTCAACGCTGCAAGCCTTAAAGATTATGAAAAGGCCTTCATTAAAAGCCTGATTGATGAGCCGCTTTACATCACCCACGCAGCACCATCTGATGCCGACATAAAACGTCCGGACGGTACGGTTTCGTTATTTTCCAGAAGAAAGCTGGAGGAAAGACAAATAGAATTCAACACTGAAAACACGACGGACCACGATATCGCCATGCTTGCCAACGATGATCACGTGTTTTTTTCACTTGAGGCGGGTGATCAACCTCAGAAAGACAGCAGCCGGTTTGGCGACAAATTGATGAGATTCAAGTTTGATCAGCCCAAGATCCTCAGCCATGCGACTCTGCATCTTGTCGACCCATTGACCGCCGTACCGCCCTCTGTGGGCTCACGCTTTGACGCCATTGAAGACCATATGGACGAAGAAGAGGCAGCGGACGCTATCGATAAACTTGAATCGCGCGCGTTCACCCCTGGCGAAGCGACATTTCATGGCCGGCATATGAAAATAGGGCTCGCCTTGTCCATTATTCAAACCTGTAGAAACAGCATGCCAGACGACATGAGTCGCGAGCTGCTAGAAGGCGAATCTGTTAATCGCGTAATGAATGGATTGTTCCGGCCTACCGTGATGGTTCCACGGCACTTCTTCGACAAACCGGTCGATGAGTCGGACATTTTAATAAATTAAACGGGACTGTCTGGGGACAGACTATGGACCATAGGCGTCTTTCTCGGCCTGGCGTGAGACCTCCAATGGTCTTGTGGCGTGGCCCGTGTTCAGGGTGACGTCTCGTCCATTGTCAGCGGCCCCGTTTGCGCCTATGGTGGCGCAAACCTGTACAGGACCCAAAAGATGTACAAGAAAGAACAGTGGCCACTCACGCTGTACTTCGACGGTGACTGCCCGCTTTGCGCGCGGGAGATCAAGCTCCTGTGTTCTCACGCATCGGCGCACGTGTCGGCAGACGCAGACGCAACCGCAGCGCGATTGATGTTCGTCGACATCAGCGAAGAGGGGTTTGACGCCAGGGCGCTCGGATTTACCCGTGAACAGATGGAGGCGGTATTGCACGCCCGATTCGACGATGGCACCTGGGTCACGGGCCTGGACGCCACCCTCTGGAGCTGGCGCGCAGCCGGTCTTGGCATTTGGGCTGCGCCGCTGTCGTGGCGGCCACTGAGGCCCTTGCTGAACGTCGGTTATCGCTTGTTCTGCCGCTGGCGTCCCCACTTGGCGTGGCTGCCTCATCCGGACGGGAGTCGCCGATGCCGCGACGACCGTTGCGCGGTTTCCCGACCTTCAGACCAAAACCGCTGATTTAAAGGCCTGCAGGCCTTTTCCGGACGGGGGCTTTCGGCTAATGTGGCGCCCCCGCTCTGGAGCCCCCAATGCCGCGCCGTCCTTCCTGGTCCCTTTATGCCTATCAACTGATCGAGCCCGACGAACAGCTCGACCTGTTCGCGTGCCAGGAAATCCTCGTGCATCTGGTCGCTCGCCAGCTCGAGCTGGCAGGCTCCGCCGACCGCACCTTGTGCGGCACCTTGCTGCCCGCCCAGCCGCGCTGGTCGGAAGTCCGGCAGACGGTTTATCAGGATGAGCGACTGTGCCCGCTGTGCCGGGCGATCATAGACGCGCAACGGCGCGGCTGGCACCCGATCTGGCCGGAACTGGAAACCGGCGTTTAAGGGCTCGCGCGCACTCCCCGAATGCGCAGGCGTGCGTGTACAATCGCGCACAATCAAGCCTTCCGTTTACCAAGGATTCTCCGGATGTTGTCGCGCATTCCAGCTTTCGCCCGCTGTCTGTCGCTCGCTGCGCTGTGCGCGGCCGGCCCCGTCTCCGCCCTGGAGTTTCCGTTGCCGCCGCCCGGTGAGGACATCATCGGTCAGGTGCAGACCGTCACCGCCAAGTACGAAGACACCTTCGCCGATCTGGCCACCCGCTACGACTTGGGCTATCTGGAAATGATTGCCGCCAATCCGGGCGTCGATGCCTGGCTGCCGGGCGCAGGCACTCAAATAGTGTTACCGACGCGTTTCATCCTGCCGCCGGGTCCGCGCGAAGGCATCGTCATCAACCTGGCCGAGTACCGTTTGTACTACTACCCGAAAGGTCGGAACGTGGTCTACACCTTCCCGCTGGGTATCGGTCGCGAGGGCTGGGGTTCGCCGGTTTCCACCACCAAGGTCACCGCCAAAACGCCGAACCCGACCTGGACGCCGCCCGCGTCGGTCAAGGCCGAGCATGCCGCCGACGGCGACATCCTGCCCAACGTGGTCCCGGCCGGGCCGGACAACCCGCTGGGCCCGTTCAAATTCGGCCTCGGCTTGCCGGGCTACCTGATCCATGGCTCGAACAAGAAGTTCGGCATCGGCATGCGCACCAGTCACGGCTGCTTCCGCATGTACAACAACAACGTGCTGGTAATGGCGGACATGGTCCCGGTGGGCACCACTGTGCGCATCATGAGCGAGCCCTATAAGTTCGGCGTCAGCGGCGGCAAGGTCTACCTCGAAGCGCACACGCCGCTGGACGAAAGCGGCAAGCCGTCGGTAGTCGACAAGCACACCGCCGTGATCAACGCACTGCTCAAGCGTGAAGACCTGGCCAACAGCCTGCGCATCAATTGGGACGAAGTGCGGGACGTGGTGGCTGCCGAAGACGGCATGCCGGTCGAGATTGCCGTGCCGACCACGCCTGCGCCCGCGGTGGGCGGCGCGCCGATGACGCTGCAGTAACGCTGCGACGCCAAACGCCGGGCAATAAAAAAGCCGACCCGTTAACGGGTCGGCTTATCAATAATCCCGGGGGATTATTACTTACGGCTAGCCTTGTCCAACATACGCAGAGCGCGCTCGTTGGCTTCGTCAGCAGTTTGCTGAGCTTTTTGAGCTGCAGCCAGAGCTTCATCAGCCTTGCGATAGGCTTCATCGGCACGGGCTTGCGAACGAGCGGCTGCGTCTTCAGTTGCAGTCAGACGAGCTTCGGTTTCTTTGGATGCGCTGCTGCAACCGGTAGCCAGAACTGCGGCCAGGGCCAGAGCAGAGAATTTCAGAACGTTGTTCATCGTGTTCCCCTTAAAGGACTTCTATCAAATTAGTCATCTCTCGAGAGTGAGAAAATGACCGGCGTACATCTTACTCATTGTTTGTAGTAAGTAAACGGACCGCGCGCAAGATCTGCAGAAAATTCTTGGGTATGAACGTGTTCCGTGCAACTCCTCACGCTTTTTCTTCGCACGCAAACAGCCCCAGGCGGTGGTGTCTGTCAGGTGACTCCGGCCCAGGCGATTTCCCACTACCAGCGACGTACCGGCGACCATTTTTGTATAGTCGATTATCGTGACAGGCGCATCCCTGAGGGCGGTTTTAATGACCTTCAAGTGACTTGAGTGCGGGCGTTGCGTCTCAATGGACATTGCCCGGCGACAACAGGTTCCATGGTGCACGCCTTCAGATGTGCGGCAGCGCAATTAACAGTTGATTCACTTGAGCGCACTTGCTCAGGGCGCCTACTATTTGCCTGTGCTCAAATTGTTTGAGAACAGCGACGCTCTTCGCGGTGTCCAAACGGCACAGGGTGGCGCAGTCAGCTCTACTGCAGAAGTCGCTATTGCAGAAGGCAATAGTTCTCATACTGCCTGTAGAGGTTCCTTCGCCGGGAAAATGTCGATAAGGTAAGGGTCCAATTCCAAGACCCGCGAGGAGTAGTGATGAGCGAGGCGTTGTCCATCCACCATGACGAGACCGGTCACCAGTTCGAAGTCAATATTGACGGCTACCGTGCCTATCTCACTTACATGGACCTGGGTAAAGAGACCCTGGATATCTACCGTACGTTCGTTCCCAACGAATTGCGCGGACGTGGGATAGCGGCAGCCTTGACCAAGGTGGCCCTCGACTACGCCGACCGGATCGGCTACACCGTGATTCCTTCGTGCTCCTACGTGGAACGCTACATGGAGCGCAACCAGCGCCAGGCTGCCAAGATCTGACCCAGGCGCGCGTCACACAGTAAAACGCCGAGCATGTGCTCGGCGTTGTCGTTTCTGCGGGCAGGTCAGTCGCGCTTGCGCTTGGGCAATACGTCCTTGAGCTTGGCGTGCATGCTGCGCAGGGTCTTTTCAGTGCTTTCCCAATCGATGCATGCATCAGTGATGGACACGCCGTATTGCAGGTCGGCGAGGTCTTTGGGAATGGCCTGGCAGCCCCAGTTCAGATGACTCTCGACCATCAGGCCGATGATTGACTGGTTGCCTTCGAGAATCTGGTTGGCGACGTTCTCCATCACCAGCGGTTGCAGCGCCGGGTCCTTGTTGGAGTTGGCGTGGCTGCAATCGACCATGATGTTCGGCTTGATCTTCGCCTTGTTCAGCGCCTGTTCACACAGCGCAACGCTGACCGAATCATAGTTGGGCTTGCCGTTGCCGCCGCGCAGCACGACGTGGCCGTAGGCATTGCCCTTGGTGGTGACGATGGACACGCCGCCTTCCTGGTTGATACCCAGGAAGCGATGGGGGCTGGACACCGATTGCAGGGCGTTGATCGCAACGGTCAGGCCGCCGTCGGTGCCGTTCTTGAAGCCGACTGCCGAGGACAGGCCCGAGGCCATTTCCCGGTGAGTCTGGGACTCCGTGGTGCGCGCGCCGATGGCCGACCAACTGATCAGGTCCTGCAGGTACTGAGGCGAAATCGGGTCGAGGGCTTCGGTCGCGGTCGGCAGGCCTTTTTCGGCCAGGTCGCGCAGCAATTGACGGCCGATGTGCAGACCATCCTGAATCTTGAAAGAGTCGTCCAGGTACGGGTCGTTGATCAGGCCTTTCCAGCCGACGGTGGTGCGTGGCTTCTCGAAATACACGCGCATGACCAGATACAACGTATCGGACACCTCGGCGGCGAGTGCTTTCAGGCGATCGGCGTATTCGTGGGCGGCCTTGAGGTCGTGGATCGAGCAGGGCCCGATCACGACGAACAGGCGGTGATCCTTGCCATCGAGGATGTTGCGGATGACTTCGCGGCCCTGGCTGACAGTGGCCTGGGCGGCGGCGGTCAGCGGGATTTCGCGTTTCAGCTGATCCGGGGTGATCAGTGTCTCGTTGGAGGCAACGTTGAGGTCGTCAATCGGTAAATCAGCCATCGTGTTACTCATCAGGTCACGGATGCTGGCCGCCAGCGTCCCCGTGCGGCGGAGCCGAGCATGATTGAGCGCAACGGGGGAGCCGAACCTTAGCGCGTTAGCCGGTGGTTCGACAATGGGTAAACGTGGCTTTCGTCCAACGGTTGCGGCATTGTCTGACCTGTCTGGGGTGGCGACAGGCATCACCCGAACATCATTCAGAGGAGAAGCGCGTGGATCAATTGCAACTGACGGACTTCGACCTCGACCAGCAACTTCTCAACCTGCCCGGCGTCTCACTGCTGATTTTCACCAGCCTGGGCTGCTCCAGTTGTCGCTGGGCCCGGCATCATTTACCCGAGCAATCGCTGCCTGTTGACCGCCTGTGCTGGATCGATGCCGAAGAAAACGGCGGCGCGGTGCAGCGCTACGGCGTGTTTCATCTGCCGACGATGTTTGTGATCCGCGAAGGTGCCTTCTTCGGGCCCCTTCGCACGCAGATGTCCGCCGAGGCCATTGTCCCGGGCCTGGCCCACGCGCTGGCGACGCCGCCAGACGAATTACCCTGAAGCGGAGTTTCCATGAGCGAGAGCACAGCGAGCGAAAGCTCAACCAGACCCCGGATCGGCATCATCGGCACCGGCGCGATCGGCGGCTTCTACGGCGTGATGCTGGCCCGGGCCGGCTTCGATGTGCACTTTCTGCTGCGCAGCGAATTCGAGGCCGTCGCCCGCAACGGCCTGCGGGTAGACAGCCATGTGCATGGCCCGTTAGTGCTGGAAAATGTCCAGGCCTACGCCTCCGCCGCCGACATGCCGCCCTGCGACTGGTTGCTGATCGGCGCGAAGACCACCGGCAACGGCGGGGTGGCCTCCGCCATCGTTCAGGCCGCGGCGCCGGACGCCAAAGTTCTGCTGCTGCAAAACGGGTTGGGCGTCGAGGAAGAGCTGCGCGCCGAGCTACCGGATTCCCTTCATCTATTGGGCGGCTTGTGTTTTGTCTGCGTGCATCGCACCGGTCCGGGCCAGATTACCCATCAGGCCTTCGGTGCCGTGAATATCGGCTATCACAGCGGGCCGGCCGATACGGCAACGCGCGGGCATTGGGTCGAGGAGGGGGCGTCGCTGTTTCACCAGGCCGGCGTCGACTCTGTGGCGATGGACAACCTCGACAAGGCGCGCTGGCAGAAACTGGTGTGGAACGTTCCCTACAACGGGCTTTCCGTGCTGCTCAACGCCAGCACCACGCCGCTGATGGCCGATGCCGACAGTCGCGCGCTGATTCAGGGCCTGATGGCGGAAGTGGTGCAAGGCGCCGAGGCGTGCGGCCACGTGCTGCCGGTGGGTTACGCCGAGCAATTGCTTAAGGTCACCGGCCATATGCCGGATTACCGGCCGAGCATGTACCACGACTTCACCGAAAAACGCCCGCTGGAACTCGACGCCATCTATGCCCGGCCCCTCGCAGCTGCGCTTGCCGCTGGCTGTGACATGCCCAAGGTGCGCGCCCTGTACCACGCGCTGGCGTTCATTGATCGCGGCAATCGTTGACGGCCATGGCCGTGCGCTTGCCCAACTGCTGCTTTAAGGAAGACTGATGAGCACCGAGCTGAATGTTAAAACCCCGGGGAGCAAACTGGTGCTGGCGATTTCCTCGCGGGCGCTGTTTGATCTGCGGGAAAGCCATGACGTTTACATGGCCAATGGGGTCGCTGCCTATCGTCAGTACCAGATCGACCACGAAGACGAAATTCTCGAGCCCGGTGATGCGTTCCGGCTCGTGGAAAAACTGCTCAGCCTGAACGCCAGCCTGAACCAGTCCCGGGTGGAAGTGGTGCTGGTCTCACGCAACAGCGCCGACACCGGCTTGCGCGTGTTCAATTCGATTCAGCACTACGGCCTCGACATTTCCCGCGCGGCGTTCGTCGGCGGCCGCAGTCCGTTTCCGTATCTGGCCGCTTTCGGCAGTCATCTGTTCCTGTCGACCCACGCCGACGACGTGCGCAGTGCGCTGGACGCGGGGTTCGCCGCCGCGACCATCCTCTCCGGTGGCGCCCGTCGTGCGGCCAGTGCCGAGCTGCGTATTGCCTTCGACGGCGACGCCGTGCTGTTCTCCGATGAGTCCGAGCGCGTGTATCAGTCCGGAGGGCTGGAGGCGTTCCAGGCCAACGAGCGCGAGGCGGCGCGACGGCCGTTGCCCGGTGGCCCGTTCAAACCCTTTCTCGCGGCATTGAACGCCTTGCAGCGCGAATTCCCCGAAGAGTCCTGCCCGATTCGCACGGCGCTGGTGACCGCGCGCTCGGCTCCGGCTCATGAACGGGTGATCCGTACGCTGCGCGAGTGGGATATCCGTCTGGATGAGTCGCTGTTTCTCGGCGGCCTGGACAAATCGGCGTTTCTCGAAGCCTTCGCCGCGGACGTGTTCTTCGACGATCAGCCGGGCCACTGCGAGCGTGCACGCGAGGTGGTGGCGACCGGGCACGTGCCCCACGGCATCAGCAACGAGCTAAAACCCTGAGGCGTTAGACCGAAAAGCAGCAGTCGGCCGTCGCAGTGCGCAGCGCGCTGCTACGCTGATGAAGTCTTCACTTCACAGGCTGCCGGGGGTCCCATGATCCGTTCGATGCTCTACGCCACGGACCTCGGTGCTTATGCGCCGTATGTGTTGCAGCACGCGCTGGTGTTGGCGCGGACCTTCGACGCCGAGCTGCACGTTGTGCATGTGGTGGAGATGGGCGTGTTTGCCGAGTCCGTGCTGCAGAGCTATCTGGCGGCAGACGTCTTGAAACAACTGCACAGCGAGGGCGTCAACACGGTCATCGACGGCATTGAGGCGCGGGTGCTGGCCAGTTTTCGCGAGGAACTGGGCGAGGGCCATGAGGACCTGGCGCTGATTCGCAGTGTTCGCGTGGTCCAGGGCGACCCATCCAATGTGATACTCGATCAGGCGCGCCTGCTCGGCGTTGATCTGCTGGTGGTGGGCAGTCGCAGTCACGGTGGGGAGGGCGATACGCCGATTGGCCGAACGGCGGCGCGAGTGCTGCAACTGGCCGGCGTGCCGGTGTACATGGTGCCGATGCTGCAAAGTCGTACACAAACGTGATCGCGTTCCGGGAATGTGCCAAGGGCGTTAAAAGCTGCGTGCCATTACTGGATAAAAGTGATAAAAAGTTCTAGCTTTGCCTTCCTGACCAATAATCCAGTTATATACCGTCGCTGATGCCCGTGGCGTCTTCCGGCTTTGAGGGATACATATGAAGCTCCAACAATTGCGCTACATCTGGGAAGTGGCGCACCACGACCTCAACGTTTCAGCGACCGCGCAAAGCCTCTACACCTCGCAGCCAGGCATCAGCAAGCAGATCCGCCTGCTGGAAGACGAGTTGGGCGTCGAAGTCTTCGCCCGCAGCGGCAAGCACCTGACCCGCGTCACCCCGGCAGGCGAGCGCATCATCACCACCGCCGGCGAGATCCTGCGCAAGGTCGAGAGCATCAAGCAGATCGCCCAGGAATTCTCCAACGAGAAAAAGGGCACGCTGTCCATCGCCACCACCCACACCCAGGCGCGTTACGCGTTGCCGCCGGTGATCAGCAATTTCATCAAGCAGTACCCGGACGTCGCGCTGCACATGCATCAGGGCTCACCGATGCAGATCGCCGAAATGGCCGCCGACGGCACGGTCGATTTCGCCATCGCCACGGAAGCGCTGGAATTGTTCGGCGATCTGGTGATGATGCCGTGCTACACCTGGAACCGCTGCGTGGTCGTCCCTCAGGGCCACCCGCTGACCAAGGTGCCGAAGCTGACCCTGGAGATTCTCGCCGAATACCCGATCGTGACGTACGTGTTCGGCTTCACCGGCCGTTCCAAACTCGACGAAGCATTCAGCCACCGTGGCCTGACGCCGAAAGTGGTGTTCACCGCCGCCGACGCTGACGTCATCAAGACCTACGTGAGATTGGGACTGGGCGTTGGCATCGTCGCGAAAATGGCCGTCGATCCGAAGCTGGACAGCGATCTGGTGGTGCTCGACGCCAGCGAACTGTTCGAAGCCAGCGTGACCAAGATCGGCTTCCGCCGCGGCACCTTTCTGCGCGGCTTCATGTGCGATTTCATCGAGAAATTCGCCCCGCACCTGACCCGCGACGTCATGGCCAAAGCCATTCAGTGCCACAACAAGCAGGAGCTGGAAGAGCTGTTTGCCGGGGTTGAACTGCCGGAGCATTAACAGGCCCGACCTGCGGGTCACGCCTTGCGCTTGACCTGTAGGAGTGAGCTTGCTCGCGATGCGTCAATTCAGGCGCTGAACGGCGTCTGCCAGACCGTCATCGCG
>NZ_JASCOY010000038.1:0-48438 GCF_029960075.1 Pseudomonas sp. PS02290 | reverse complement strand
GGAGTGAGCTTGCTCACGAAGAGGCCGGGACATTCAGTGAATCTTCAGCGGTTGGAACGGCGCCTTCGTGAGCAAGCTCACTCCCACAGGTGCTGTGTTTGCTGCAAGAAAGCGTCGGGGCAGCACTACATCTCACGCTAAACGTTATATGAATCCATCAGGCCTGATCCGCTGGAAACACCGGCTCCCCCAGATTCAGCATCAGGCGGTTGGCCCAGGCGAAAATCGAGATGGCGTGTATCAGGTCCAGTACCTGCCCATCGTCCAGGCCCTGTTCGCGCAACGCCTTGATGTGGGTGGCATCGATGGAGGCCGGGGCCAGTGTCAGGTCTATCGCAAAGCGCACGATGGCTTTTTCCCGTGCGTTGGTGCCCGCGGTGGCAGGGTCGGCGAAGACCTCGCGGATCACGTCGTTGCGCTTGGCCAACTGCTCAAACCGCTGGGCATGCACCGAGGCGCAGTACACGCAGCGGTTGACGCACGAAACCACGGTGCTCGCCAGTTCACGCTCGGCTCGGGACAGCCCGCCCGGGGCGTACATGATGGCGTTGAAGGCCTGGGAACGCTGGCGAAGAATGTCCGGGTGATGGCCCAGGGTCAGGTAATAGTCCGAGGTCTTCGCCTGGGGATGGCTCTCTTCGAGCACCGCGATCTGCTCGGGGGTGGCGCTGTTCAGATCAACCGTCGGCAGCCAGGCCTTCCAGCCCAGTACCTCGTTGGTGAATCCATTGTCGCGAATCGGCTCACTCATCACGCTTCTCCAGCAGAAAGCAGTGCACCCAGCCCTGCGGCCAGACGCACCTGATAGGACATGAACGCGACCAGCTGCGCCAGCACGACGATTTCCTCAGTGCTCAGCCCGACATTGTGCAGCGCCTGCAACGCCGCCTGATCGCCATGCACTGGCGACTCGATCAATGTGCGGGTGAATTCCAGAATGCCGCGCAATCGAGGGTCGCTCAGCTCATCCAGCGAACCGGAATCAACACTGGCCACGCTCAACGCGTCCACACGCTGGGCGTGCAACTGCGCCAGATAGTGCGCGGCCAGCGTTGGGTGCGGGGTCAGATGGGCGGCGTAATAGGCCACCCACAGGCGTTCGGTCAGCGACAGATTGCCCGGCAGTTCAGGGGCAAAAAACAAATCCTGACTGCCCTGGGTGGCGGAGGCGACCTTGTCGCGGGCATGGCGAGCGGTGTGAAGCGTCGAGCCCGGCTGAATACCGAGCAGACCATCAAGCACATCGGGCTCAGTGCCCGGCACAGTGTCCAGCGGGTGAGAGGCGTTCAATGACATGACGTTTCCTGACAGTAAGTGGGACGTCGTCCCCGCCGCGCACCTGCGTCGCCGCGGGGACATGCAGAATCAAGGTTGCTCGGTGACCATGGTCGCGGCGGTGCGGTCGCTCACCAGCGGCTCGACCTTCAGGCCCTTACGCGCCGCCCAGATGTTCTGGTAGTGGAACAGCGGGATGATGCCGACGTCGTCGCTGACCACCTTCACTGCATCCTCGAGAATCTGCCGGCGCTTGGCTTCGTCGAATTCGGCGGTTGAATCGACCAGGGCCTTGTCCACCAGCGGGTTGCTGTAATGACCCCAGTTCGAAGCGCCCTGCCCCTTGCTGCTGTCGACGGTGGTGAGAATGTTGGTCAGCGCGTAGGCCGCTTCGCCGGTGCCGTTGCCCCAGGCGATGACACTGACTGCCAGTTCATTCTTGTTGGCCTTGCCGGCATACACCGCCCACGGCAGCACTTCGAGCTGCACCTTGACGCCGATCCGCGACCAGAACTGCGCCACCGCCTGCATCGCTTCCGGCGCCTGCGGGTAACGGTCGCCCGGCACGTGCACGGTCAACTGAAAGCCTTCGGGAAAGCCGGCCTGGGCCAGCAGCTCTTTGGCCTGCTTGACGTCGTAGGGGATGTTTTTCACCTGCGGGTTGTAGCCGAAGGTGTTGGCCGGCATCCATTGATTGGCCTCGGTCACGGTGCCTTGCATGATGCGTTCGTCGATGGCCTGGCGGTTGATCGCCAGGGACAGCGCCTTGCGCACGCGTACGTCACGCAGCGGGTTCTCTGCCAGTGGCTTGCCGGCGTTGTCGCGGATGAACTCGTTGGGCCCTTCGCGGAAACTCGGCTGAATGATCAGCGCACGCAGGCCCTGATAGGCAAACACGTTGACGCTCGGGGTTTTGCGCAACCGCTCGACGTCCGTCGGCGAAACCTTGTCGATCACGTCGACGTCGCCGGCCAGCAGCGCGGCCGTGCGGTTGGCAGCGTTGGCGATAAAGCGGAAATCGACCTTGTCCCAGGTCGGCTTGCCGCCCCAGTAACTGTCGTTGCGCGCGAAGATCGTCCGGTCACCCGGCACGTAGGAGACGAAGCGATACGGCCCGGTGCCGATCATCGCCTTGCCGGCGTTGTAATCGGCACTGCTGGCGTTCGCCCCGGCATGGCGGCTGACGATGTAGATCGAGTCGACGTCAGGCAGCAGATTGGCGTTCGGCGTGCGGGTTTTGATGATCAGCGTGTGGGCGTCCTTCGCGCTGACCGACTCGACCGTGCGCATGGCGCCGGCGTACGAGGCGACGCTGCCGGGCACGTTGCGCGCGCGCTCGAAGGAGAACACGAAATCATCGGCGGTCAGCGGCGTGCCGTCCTGCCATTTGACGTCATCGCGCAGGTCGAACTGCCAGGTGGTCGGGTCCACGACTTTCCAGCTCTTGGCCAGGCCCGGCAGGGTTTTGTCATCGTGGCGATTGACCAGGGATTCGAAGGCGTGCAGCGCCACCGAGCGGTCGCCGGCGTAGTTGTTCAGTTGCGGGTCGAGGGACGAAACCGGGTCGGCGTAACCGATCCGCAGATCCTGGGCCGACACACCGCCGGCGGCCAGCAGCAGTGCCGTGGCGATCAATGAGCGAACACGTGGTTGCATGGGAGATTCCTTGTACGCAATGGCTGGGATTCAGGACGCGCTTCGAGGGGCGCGCTCATGACAGATCGTTGAGGTGACACGCACTCAGGTGGTTCGGCGAAACCTCCCTCAGGGCCGGAACTTCCTCGCGGCAGCGCGCCGTGGCATGCGGGCAGCGAGGGTGGAAATGACACCCGACGGGCGGGTTCAGCGGGCTGGGGATTTCCCCTTTGATCGCGTCATAACGCGTACTGCGCACATCGAAACGCGGGATCTGCGCCAACAACGCCTGGGTGTAGGGGTGATTGGCGCGGGCGAACAGGTCATCGACCGAGGCGCTTTCCACCACCCGGCCGAGGTACATGACCACCACGCGATCGCACAGGTGCTCGACCACGCCCAGGTCATGGCTGATGAACAGATAGGTCAGCCCCAGTTCGTCGCGCAGGTCCATGAACAGGTTGAGGATCTGCGCCTGAATCGACACGTCCAGCGCGGCCACTGACTCGTCGCACACCAGCAACTCAGGCTGCACCGCCAGCGCCCGGGCGATGCCGATGCGCTGGCGCTGGCCGCCGCTGAACTGGTGCGGATAACGCTGGCGCAGTTGCGGGCTGAGCCCGGCGCGCTGCAGTTGCGCGCTGACGTAATCGTCGAAACCGGCCTTATCAGTCAGACCGTGCAACAGCGCGCCCTCGCCGACGATGCGGTCCACCCGCAGGCGCGGGTTCAGGCTCGACGACGGGTCCTGGAAAATCATCTGCACTTTCAAACGTACGGCGTGGCGCTCTTGCGGGGTCAGGCTGTCCCGCGCCTGACCGTCCACCAGCGCGGTGCCCGACGACACCGGCAACAGCCCCGCGACCATGCGACCGAGGGTGGACTTGCCGCAGCCGGACTCGCCAACCAGCCCCACCACTTCGCCGCGCTGAATGCGCAGATCCACCTTGTCGACGGCGTGGGTCACCGGCCGTGGACGGGTAACGTGCAGGCGTTGCAGCAGACGCTGAATGGAGCTGTCCGCCGCAGTGCCGAAGGTTTTACTGACCTGGCGCAGCTCGATGAGCGGGGTGGATTCACTGCGCATCGGCGGCTCCGGGATGAAAACAACGGACGGTCTGGCCCGGCGCAATCTCGCGCTCGGCCGGTTCTTGAGCGCAGACCGACGAGGCGCGCGAGCAGCGCGCGGCAAAGGCGCAACCGGTCGGCATCGACAACAGGTCCGGGGCCATACCGGGGATCTGCCGCAGGCGCTGGCCGCGCTTGTTGCGGCTCGGCAGGCTGTCGATCAGGCCCTGGGTGTAAGGGTGTTGCGGACGGTCGAGCACATCGGCCACCGAACCCTGCTCGACGATGCGCCCGGCGTACATCACCGCCACGTCATCGGCCAGGCCGGCGACCACCGACAGGTCATGGGTGATCCAGATCAGCGAGGTGCCCTGCTCGCGCACCAGCTTCTGCACCTCGCTGAGGATCTGCGCCTGAATGGTCACGTCCAGCGCCGTGGTCGGCTCGTCGGCGATGATCAGATCCGGCGAATGCAGCAGGGCAATGGCAATCGCCACCCGCTGGCGCATGCCGCCGGACAACTGATGGGGGTAGGCACGCAGGCGTTCTTCCGGGCTGGGAATGCCCATCAGCGCCAGGGTTCGACCGGCATGGGCGCGGGCTTCGCGTTTGCTGACGGTACGATGGGCACGCACGGCCTCGATCATTTGCGTGTCAACGCGGAGCACCGGGTTGAGGGTCATCATCGGGTCCTGAAAGATCATGGCGATGCGGTTGCCCTGCAATTCCCGCAAGCCGGCTGCGCTGAGCTGGGTCAGGTCGCGCCCCTTGAAGAGCACTTGACCGCCGCTGATCCGGCCGGGCCCATCGACCAGACCAAGGATGGAAAAGCCGGTCACCGACTTGCCCGAACCGGACTCCCCCACCAGACCGAGAATCCGGCCGGGCGCGACCCGCAAGGACACGTCGCGCACTGCCGGCAACACGCCCGCGCGGGTGTAGAACGAGGTGCACAGATTGCGCACCTCCAGTGTTGGCGTTTGTGCGGGCGCTTGTGTGGACATGGCCGCCGCATTGCGTTCAGGCAGGCTCATCGCAGCAACCTCGGGTTGAGGACGTCACGCAGACGGTCGCCCACCAGATTGATCGCGACGATGGTGATCAACAGCGCCATGCCGGGAAACAGGCTGATCCAGTACTCGTTGCTGAGCATGTATTGAAAGCCGTTGGCTATCAGCAACCCCAGTGAAGGCTCAGTGACCGGCACGCCCAGACCGAGGAACGACAGGGTCGCTTCCAGGGTGATCGCCCGGGCAATCTGCAGCGCGCCGATGACAATCAACGGCGGCAGGCAGTTGGGCAGAATGTGGCCGACGACAATGCGCCACGGTCCGATGCCCTGGCCGCGGGCGGCATCCACGTATTCGCGGCGGCTTTCGGTCAGGGCCTGACCCCGCGCCGTGCGGGCGTAATACGCCCATTCCAGCAGGATCAGCGTGAGCATGACGTTGCCGACGCCCTTGCCCAGCCACGCCAGAATCATCAGCGCCATGAGAATCACCGGGAACGACAGCAGCAGGTCGACCAGGCGCATCAGCAAGGCGTCGAGCCAGCCGCCGACGTAAGCCGAGACCAATCCGACGAGGGTGCCGATGACTGCCGCGATCAGCGCCGAACCGATGCCGACCCACAAACTGATGCGCAGCCCGTACAGGATCGCCGAGACCAGATCGCGGCCCTGGCCGTCGGTGCCCAGCCAATAGGTGTAACCGCTGTCCATATTGGCGCTGCCGGGTGCGAGCCGCGCATCCAGCACGTTCAGTTGCATGAGGTCGTAGGGGTTTTGCACCACGATCCACGGCGCCAGCACCGCCACCAGCACGATCAGCACAAGCACCAGCAAGCCAACGACGGCAGTGGGCGAACTGATGAATTCGACGGCGACCCGGCGCCAGGGTGATTGCGCCTGCAGGCCAACGTGGGACGGGACCGGTTTGGAAGCGGCGTTCATCGCGAGCCCTCCACACGAACCCGAGGATCGAGCAGGTAATACAGGCCATCGACGATCAGGTTAAGCACCACGAATATCACCACCACGACCATCAGATAAGCCACCACCACCGGGCGATCGAGCATGTTGATGCTGTCCAGAATCAGCTTGCCGGCACCAGGCCAGGAAAAAATGCTCTCGGTGACTACGGCGTAGGCGATGGTTGAGCCCAGTTCCATGGCCAGCACCGTCACCACCGGAATCATGGTGTTGCGCATGACGTGCATGCACATCACCCGCATCGGCGAGAGGCCTTTGGCCCGGGCGAATTTGACGAACTCCTGGGGCAGCACTTCGCGCACACCGGCGCGGGTCAGACGCAGCACCAGCGAGATTTTGAACAGCGCCAGGTTCAACGCCGGCAGCAGCAGGTGTTGCAGGCCGTCGAGGGTCAGCCACGACCATTGCACGCCAAACAGCTCGCGGGTTTCGCCTCGGCCACTGGCCGGCAGCCAGCCGAGCTTGATGGAGAACAGCATGATCATCATCAGCGCGACCCAGAACGCCGGCAGCGAGAAGCCGACGATGCTGGCGGCCATCATCATTCGCGACAGCGGGTGATCCGGGTAGGTACCGGCAAACATGCCCAGGGGCACGCCGATTACCACGGCGAGAAACAACGCGCAGAACGCCAGTTCGAAGGTCGCCGGCAAGCGCTGCAGAATCAGGCGCATGGCGTCCTCGTGGTAGACGAAGCTCTGGCCGAGATTGCCGTGCACCGCGCCCTTGATAAAAATCAGGTACTGCTCCCACAGCGGCTTGTCGAGACCGAGGTGGGCGATGGCTTGCAAGCGCTCGGCCTGATTGAGGTCTTCGCCCACCAGAATGTCCATCGGGTTGCCGATGGCGTTGAGGCCGACGAACACCACCAGCGTCATCAGCAACACGACCAGAAAGGACTGAGTCAGTCGCCGCAGCGTCCAGCCGATCATCGAAGCAACTCGTCGGCGGTCGGTTGTCCGGCCACCCACTCGTCACCGAACAGCTCGGGTTCGGCGTAGTTGCGCATGGCGTCGAAGTGCAGCTCGACGTCCTCGACGAACAGCTGGCCGATCAGCGCTTGGGCCAGCCGCTTGGCGCCTTCGCTGATGGCCGGGATGTCGCCGGACACCGCGCCGAAGCTCAACGCTGCCGGGTAACTGAAGCAGTGAATATGGTCCAGGCCCGCACAGGCGCCGGGGGTCTTTTCCTGAAACTCGAAGCACGTGCCCAGATCGGGCAGCTCCGCCAGCTCGGCGTCGCTCTCCCCTGCGGGCGGCTGAAAGCGGTCGCGCCAGACACGGACGTGGGAGGCAAAGGGTGCGAATTCCGGGCGCTGCTGAAAGTGGGTGCGGAAACCGGTGGCGAACACCACAAAGTCGGCCTCGATGCGTGAGGTCGGGGTGTTCAGCCACACGCCGCCGGCCGGGTTCTGCGCGACGGAGGTGACTGGACTGTTGAGCAGAAACCGTGCACGGCCCGAGCCAGACACGCGCAAGGTGCTCCCGCGCGGCGGCGGCACCTGCTGAGTGTTGAGGTAATTGCGGATGCGCCACTTCCAGGCATCCGGCAGACGCCAGTAGCCGTGGGTCATGCCCGGGTTGCCAGCGCCTTTGCCCTTGTTGATGCGCGGCAATTCGGCACGGCGGATCAGCAGGTCCACCTTGCTCGCGCCCGATTCGAGGGCGGTAGCGGCGCTGTCCATGGCCGATGCACCGCCGCCAATCACGGCCACGCGCTTGCCCTCGAACCACTCAGGCTGAAGGCCATCAGCCGAATGGGCCCAGAGATGGCGCGCCAGGGTGTGGGCGAAATCGGGGACCCACGGCCCGCCAAGGCCGTCCCGTCCGGTGGCCAGAACCACGTGACGGGCGCGCAAATGCAGGGTGTGCCCGGCGGTTTCGACGTCCAGCTCGACCAGCCCGTCGGCACGGGGCGCCACATGGCTGACCCGGTGTTCGTTGCGTACGTCCAGCGTCAGGACCTTGCGGTACCAGCGCAGGTATTCAGCCCATTGCAGACGCGGAATCTTGTCCAGCGCCGCCCAGCCTTCGCTGCCGAACTGCGCCTCGTACCACGCGCGGAACGTCAACGCCGGCAAGCCCAGGGCCGGGCCGGTAAGTTGTTTGGGCGAGCGCAGGGTTTCCATGCGCGCGGTGGTCGCCCACGGACCTTCGAAACCGGCTGGCGCCTGATCGAACACCACTGCCGCCACGCCTGCATGCTTGAGCTCCGCCGCCAGTGCCAGGCCGGCCATGCCGCCGCCGATGATCGCGACGTCCAGCACCGGCGCGCCTTCGCTGAATACGGGCTTGACCCATGGGCTGGCTGGCAGATCGAGCAAGGTCAGGTCCCGGCGCAGACGGCTTTCCAGTGCGGCAAGACCTGAGGGAATCAGCGTGTCAGACATCGGGAGTACTCGGGAGTCGATCGGGTGATGCTTGATGTTGAATTCAAGAAACGTTCCAAAACTGTCGGATAATGAATTCATGGATGCTTTGAATGCTTAATCCGAATACTAAAAGCCGCTCCTTATTCTCGCAACGCGCAAAAAAGCATATGGATATAGCTAAACGTAGGATGAGTGTCAGCTATGCACCCTTCCCGGCTAAAGCCGGTCCCACTAGGGTTTTGCGTCGCTGCAGATTGATGCGCCGAGCGCGGAATTGTGGGACCGGCTTCAGCCGGGAAGAGGCCAGTGCATCCGATACATCTATAGCGCCAATGACGGCCCCTTCCCGGCTAAAGCAGGTCCCACTAGGGTTTTGCATCGCTGCAAATTGATGCGCCGAACGCGGAATTGCGGGACCGGCTTCAGCCGGGAAGAGGCCAGTGAATCCGATACATCTATAGCGCCAACAACGCACCCTTCCCGGCTAAAGCCAATCCCAAAAAAAGCCTTCCAGCCGCCGCACCTGGGGCGCGGCCGAGATTCCCCTGTGGCTCATCTATTCCGCATAAATGCTCTGCAGCAGCGCATCGTGTGCACTGGCCTCGTGCATGAGCATGTCGGGCAGCAGTTGTCTGGCCGAGCGGGCGATTTCCTCGATCAGTGCCTGGGCAACATCCGACAGCGGGTGGGCAAACGCGGAAATCAGGCCGAAGAAGAAGGGAATGTTGCAAGCGATGGGCCGCACCACCACACCTTCCACCGGAACACCCATCGCGGTAAACGGGTCCACCAGCGCGATGCCCAGCCCGGCCCGGGCCATCTGCATGGCGATCAGCGAGGTATTGGTGTCGAGCATGCGCGGCGTTCCACCTCCTGCATCGGCAAAGGCCTTGTCGATGCGTCGGCGAAAGCGGTAGGGGTTGGCCATAGTCACCAGCGTTTGCTGAGACAGCAGCTCCATCGACAACACGTCATGTCGCGCCAGTTCGGAATCCGCTCGAAGCACAGCCATACAGGGCGCTTCGCCGATCCAGTGGATGTCCAGGCCGCGATGCTCCAGCGGCAGGCTGACCGCGCCCAGGTCCATGGTCTTGGATAACACCGCCTGAACCACGTTCTCCGGCGACATGCTTTGCAGTTGCACCTGCTGCGGCCGCAGATGCTCGGGCAAACGCGCCAGTGCAGCGGGGAGCAGCCCCGCCGCCAGCGCTGAAATCGCCACCAGTTTGATCTGATGGTTTTCCTCCTGGGCGATATGCGCCGCGCGCTGGCGAATGTTGCGGATGCCCAGCAGCGCGCTCTCCACCTCGCCGTACATCATGAACGCCTTGTGGGTCGGCGTGACTTTCGGGCCGCTGCGCTCGAACAACGCGAACCCCAGTTCCTGCTCCAGCTCCTGAATGACCCGCGTGACCGAAGGCTGCGAGCGGCCCAGCATCTTGCCAGCGGCGGTGACACTCCCTGCGGACATCACCGCCGCAAATGCTTCCAGTTGACGCAGATCCATAAACAGAGCCTTACCACGGGGTTAATGAAGACAGCGCGCAACCAGCGAGGCAGCGGGTTCGCGAGTGGCCGAAGTCTACACGGTGAGGCGAAAACAGCGCGAGGTCGTCTACCCGACCCTCGGCGCGTGTGCCCGTCCTTGTACGATCCTGCATCCAGTGATCGTCATTTGAGTACAGATCCCGGCCATTCATCCGCCACGGGTGTCGATCATCGACTGCCCTGCAACTCGATGGAATTTTCGCGAACCGCCTCCCTCTGAACCTACATATCAAGAAAAGTCAGCAGGCTACCCATGACCTCTTTACAGCTTCTTTCCGAGCGTTCTGCCACGGCGCACTTATCCAACGGCGCCCACCACTCGCTGTACTCCCGTCTGCTGCGCGGACAGGTGGAAGCCGAGCGGGACAACGCCCGTGATTTTCTTGAGGAGCAGCTGGAAATCGCGAAGACGCTGCCATCCAACCTGCCTGCTGACCTGAATGATCTGTCGGCATGGGTGGCCAATAACAGTCATTCAGTGGCCGAGCAATATCGCGTCTATCTCGAGGAACGCCGCGCCGGCGGGCCCCGCAAGTTCTTCACCAACAAAGCCCACGCCCTGTTCTTCCTGCAAAGCGTTGCACCGAGCAAGCTGGTGGACGGCGCCTGGCTGTACGGCACGGTGAAGCATGCCAATGACTGGCGCTACCACGGCCTGATCCGTACTTACCTCGAAGAGCTGGGCGACGGTGAGCCTGCACTGAACCACGTGGTGCTGTACCGCAACCTGCTCACCGAACACGACTGCGCACCCATCGCGCAGCTGGACGACTCGTTGTATTTGCAGGGCGCCATTCAACTGGGTCTCGGCCACTTGAGCGATGAGTTTTTGCCAGAAGTGCTGGGCTACAACCTCGGCTACGAACAACTGCCGCTGCACCTGCTGATCACCGCCTTCGAACTGAGTGAGCTGGGCATCGACCCGTATTACTTCACCCTGCACGTGACCATCGACAACGCCAGCTCGGGCCACGCCCACAAGGCGGTACAGGCCGTACTGGATCTGTTGCCGAACGACGACAGCAAGGGTGAATTTCTTCAGCGTCTGCGCGCAGGCTACCTGCTCAACGATCTGGGCATTGGTTCGACCGACATCGTCCGCGCGTTCGATCTGGAAGAAGAAGTGGTTTCCATGCTGGAGACCAAAAGCACCTTCGGCCAGCACATGCATTCGGACTATTGCCGCCTCGAAGGTCGCACGATCAATGACTGGCTCGCCACTCCTGGCCAGAGCCGTCAGTTGCTGAGTGCGCTGGAAGATCGCGGCTGGATCAAGCGCAATCAAGACCCGCAGGACAGCCGCTTCTGGCAATTGATCGACGGCCCCGGCGCGGTGATGTTCGGCGTGTTCAGCGGTTATGAAATGCAACTGCTGAAGGACTGGATCGCCGGTGACTGGCAGGCCTCCGAGCAGAGCAACCCGTTCCGCACTCGCTTTCGTCGCCGCCACGTGGCCGCCAACGACGTCGCACAGCCGCGCAACGCACCTTCCCTGCCCCTGGAGAAACTGGTTGAGCTGATCGCTCCCGATTCCCATCCAACGCCGGAAGGTCTGGCAGCCACCCGAATCTATGCCCGCCAGTTGGCGCAAGGAAGCCTGACACGATGAACCAGCAGACATTGCTCGAGCCGACACTCGATATCCCGGAAATGACCGACGAACGCCACGACCTGGCGCTGCTGCAGTTGGGTCAACGCCTTCAGGCTGATACCTATCGTTTCATGACGGTCACACCGTTGACCCATCAGCGCGTTAACGGACGTGAGCAGAACCGTAAAGCCCGTAGCCTGCGCGACGTTTTCGGCTGGAGCCGCCCTTTCGAAACCGGCCTGCTGGACGAAGCCGAGCTCGAAACCTTGCTTGCCGCCGGTGTACTCCGTGCCCATGCCGGCCTGTGGGTCAGCGACGTGCGTTGGTCGAGCCTCGACGATTTGCTGTTCGTCCACTCCGCCTTCCCCACCGTGGCCCACGATTCGGTGTTCTTCGGACCCGACACCTATCGCTTCGCCCAAGCCATCGAGGAGCATTTGCGCACCTCGACGCACCCGATCCGCACCGCCGTCGACATCGGCTGCGGCAGTGGCGTCGGCGCGATCTTGATCGGCCGTGCCCGTCGGGACGCCAGCGTGCTGGCCGTGGACATTAACCCCACTGCGTTGCGCTTTACCGCGGTCAACGCGTCGCTGGCCAAGGCCGATAACGTAGTCGCCTACCACAGCGACATTCTGGCGGGCACCACGGGCGAGTTTGACTTGATCGTCGCCAACCCGCCTTACATGAAAGACAGTCAGGAACGCGCCTACCGCCATGGTGGCGATCAGCTCGGTTCGGAGCTTTCGGTGCGCATTCTGGCCCAAGCCATCGAGCGACTGGCCCCGGGCGGCAGCGTCTTGTTGTACACCGGCGCTCCCTCGGTGGACGGCGTTGACCTCTTCCTTGAGCAGGCGCGCAAGCTTGTCGACCGTCCTGACCTCGCCTGCTCCTATCGCGAGATGGACCCTGACGTGTTCGGTGAAGAACTGGAAACCGAGACCTATCAGGACGCTGACCGCATTGCCGCCGTGGTGCTGACGGTGACGCGGATCCAGTGATCTATCCGACCACGCCGGATGGCCGCTATTTCGTGGTCAAGGGCCAACTGTGGCGCTGCAGCAACCCGGGCCTTGGCGAAGAAGAGCGGCAGCAGTGGGTCAACGCGCTGATGAAGGCCCGCCAAGCGGTCAAAGCCGCCAAACGCGCCGATGATGCAGACGCGCTCAAGGCGGCCCGTGCTTCGGTCAACGCGGCGAAGATTGCACTGGGTGAGCGCGGTCCGGTGTGGTGGTCGGACGGTGCAGCAGATTTCAATCGCTACAAAGCGATGAATACGCCCTATCGGAACTGGTTCGAGTCACTGCAACAGTGAGCTGCGGCTGACGCCAGACTTGCAACACTTGACCTGACAGCGGCGCGTTATCAAATTCTCTGAACGATTAACGCGTTCATTGCGTCGGAATAAGTACGGGCACTCAAGCCACGTCAAGGACAGAAGAGGAACTTCACTATGGCAAATCTTATTCAGACTTCCGCACTCGCATTGTTGATGGCCATCGGTAGCCAAGGCGCTTTCGCTGCCCAAGACAATGACGACTTCGTTGAAGATGCATCCGCCAAAGGTGTGGCTGAAGTCGAAGCTGGCAAACTCGCGCTGGAAAAAGGCAGTTCTGCGGATGTAAAAGCGTTCGCAAAAATGATGGTTGATGACCACACCGCCGCCAACGCTAAACTGAAAGGCATCGCTGACACCAAGAAGCTGGAAGTCTCCGACAACGCCATGCTGATGGACAAAGCGAAAGCGATGATCCTGGAATTGCGCAGCTCCAAGTCGTTCGATCAGGCGTATGCGAACAACCAGGTGGTTGCCCACGAACAAACCATTGAGCTGTTCAAGAAAGAAGCCGCTGAAGGTAAGGACGCTGATCTGAAAGCGTTCGCGACGGCGACTCTGCCTAAGCTGGAAGAGCACCTGACCCACGCCAAGGCCCTGGCCAAAGCACATGGCGGTGACGCTGCCAAATAATTCGGACGGTGCCTGTTAAAGGCTAATTCGAACATTTAGTTGAGAGAGGCAGGGTTTAGAGACCCTGCCTTTTTCATATCTGTCAGAGTGTCTTCATGGGACATACGCCCGCCCCTTAGTACGTGAGGCCCGACATGAGCAATGCAACCCGCAATCAAATGGCTGTTGTCCTCAACCAACTCAACGAACTTCGCGGCAGCGTGAACGAACTGTTCCGCCTTGAGCTGTCCGAAGTCACCGAGCTGACCGGGCACCAGACGGTGGACGACAAGCAGAGCATCGCCCAGTGCTTCGCCACGCTGGAGGCCTCCATCGTCGACATGGAGCAGACCCTGGCGATGCTGGCCGAAGCGACCGAGCAGCGTGGGGCTGTTTGACCTGCTCCGCTATCGTGATCTTGCAGTGTCTGGGCCGACGCCTTCCCGGCTGAAGCCGGTCCCACAATGGAAACGCGATCCTTTAGTGGGACCGGCTTTAGCCGGGAAGAGGCCCGTCCAGGCGCCATCATGTTTGCGGGTGTAGGGAGACGATCGCTCCCACTCTGGAACTCCGCCCTCGCCGCGAACTCTGCGTTTAACAGACACATGCCGCAGGGTGAGGGATTTCCATGAGCGCCGGACTGGAAGAATACAACCGCAAGCGAGATTTCGACGCCACGCCGGAGCCCTCAGGCAGCGCGAAGAAAAAACGCGCTTCGAGCAAAAAGGCCGCCCATGCTCTGCAGTTCTGCATCCAGAAGCATGACGCCTCCCGCCTGCATTACGACTTCCGCCTCGAGATCGATGGCACACTGAAAAGCTGGGCCGTGCCCAAGGGCCCTTCGCTGGACCCCAAAGCCAAGCGCCTGGCGGTCCATGTGGAAGACCACCCCGTCGAATACGCCACCTTCGAGGGCAGCATTCCCGAAGGGCATTACGGTGCAGGCGACGTCATCGTCTGGGACCGCGGCGTGTGGACGCCCCTCTCCGACCCCGCCGACGCCTACGCCAAGGGCAAACTCAAATTTGAATTGCAGGGCGAGAAGCTCGGCGGCGTGTGGAACCTGGTCAAGACGCACATTCCCGGCAGGCAGGAACAATGGTTTCTGATCAAGCATCAGGACGAATTCGCCCGCCCGGAAACCGACTACGACGTGGTCAAGGCGCTGCCCGACAGCGTGCTCAGCGAGCGCACCCTGATCCCGAAAAAACGTGGCGGCAAGTCGACCGCGTCCAGGTCGGCAAAGCCCCGGCCTGAACAGCCGAAGCCCGTAGAGAAGGTCCCTGCCCCCCGCAAGAAATCCGCCAAGGCGCAGCTGGTGGGCGCTGAACCTGCAGAGCTCCCGGACCTCATCAAGCCGGAACTGGCCACGCTGGTGGAGTCCGCCCCCGAAGGCGAATGGCGCTACGAGATCAAATTCGATGGCTACCGGGTCATGGCGCGGGTCGCCGACGGCAAGGTGCAGCTGTTCACCCGCAACGGCCATGACTGGACCCATAAACTGCCGCGCCAGGCCGAAGCCATCGCCGGGCTGGGCCTTGAGTCGGCCTGGCTCGACGGCGAGATGGTCGTCGCCAACGACGACGGCGTGCCTGACTTCCAGGCCCTGCAGAACGCCTTCGAGGCCGGCCGCAGCGGCAACATCATTTATTACCTGTTCGACATGCCTTTCCTGAACGGCATGGACCTGCGGGAAGTGCCGGTGGAGCAGCGACGCACCGCGCTGTCCAAGGTGCTCGAACGCACCGACGACGAGGTGCTCAGGTACTCCGAAGACTTCGCCGAAGTGCCGGAAGTCCTGCTTAACAGCGCCTGCCAGATGAAGATGGAAGGCCTGATCGGCAAGCGCGCCGGCAGCCCCTACGTGTCACGCCGCAGCGGCGACTGGATCAAGCTCAAGTGCAAACGCCGGCAGGAATTCATCGTCGTGGGCTACACCGATCCGAAGGGCGCGCGCAGCAAATTCGGCGCGTTGCTGCTGGGTCTGCACGATGCCGACAGCGGTGAATTGAAGTACGCCGGCAAGGTGGGCACCGGTTTCAACGAAGCGACATTGGGCACGATCTACGACCAGTTGACCCCGCTCCACGGGAAGAAGGCTGCGGTGGTCAATCCGCCCACCGGCTTTGAAGCCAAAGGCGTGCACTGGCTGAAACCGGTGCTGCTGGCTGAAGTGGCCTTCGCCGAGATCACCAAAGAGGGATCGGTGCGGCACGCAGTGTTCCATGGCCTGCGCACCGACAAGCCTGCCGAATCGATCACCGAAGAGCTTCCGGCTCCGGCAGTTTCTGCCGAGCAAACCTCCGAGCCAGAGTCGGAGCCAGAAGAGCCAGAAGAGAAGCCAAAGCCAGCGCGCAAACGCGCAACAGCATCCAGGGCGGCCAAGTCCGAAGAAAGCCGGCCTGGATCAGCAGCCCCAACCGACGCCACAACGGGCAAGATCCGCCTGACCCACCCCGAGCGGGTGATCGACCCTACCAGCGGCGCGACCAAGCGTGACCTCGCCGATTACTACATCCGTATTTCCGAGTGGCTCCTGCCGCAACTGGCCCAACGCCCCGTGGCGCTGGTGCGTGCGCCCGAGGGCATCGGCGGCGAGCTGTTCTTCCAGAAAAACGCCGACCGCCTGGCCATCCCCGGCATCGAGACCATGGGCAAGGAATACACCGGCCACCCCGTGATGCTGATCAACAACATCGAGGCGCTGATCGGTGCGGTGCAGATGAGCGCCATGGAGCTGCACACCTGGAACGCCGTTGCCAAGAATCTGGAGCGGCCGGACCGTTTCATTCTCGACCTCGACCCTGACCCGGCGCTGCCATGGAAAACCATGGTGGAAGCCACGCAACTGACCCTCGCCGTGCTGGATGAACTGGGGCTCAAATCGTGTCTGAAAACCAGCGGCGGCAAGGGCATTCATGTGGTCGTGCCGCTGACGCCGAAAGCCGACTGGGACGCCGTGAAGGAGTTCAGCCATGCCATCGTCAAGCACATCGCCAGGCTGCTGCCGGAGCGGTTTTCGGCGGTGTCGGGCCCGAAGAACCGGATTGGCAAGATCTTCATCGATTACCTGCGCAACGGCCTCGGCGCCACCACCATTTGCGCCTACTCGGTGCGCACCCGGGAAGGCCTGCCGGTGTCGGTGCCGATCCATCGCGAAGAGCTGCCGGAGATCAAAGGCGCCAACGCCTGGGACATCAACACCGTCCACCAACGCCTTGCCGAACTCGACAGCGACCCGTGGGCGGACCTGAGTAAAACCAAGCAGACCATCACGGCGGAGATGCGCAAGCGGGTTGGCCTCAAATAGCCCCGCCGTGCGCACGCCGTTGTGAGGCCGCGATCCCATAGTGGGACCGCGTGCTCATCGTAGGACCGGCTTTAGCCGGGAAGGCGTCAGCAAACACACTGCAGAATTGATGGCGCACACACCGGCCTCTTCCCGGCTAAAGCCGGTCCCACCAAAGCACCGCGTTTCACCAGCGGGACCGTGATCACATAGTAGCCCCGCACGCACCGCTAATCCCCCCGACACTGCAAAGTCCTGAACTAAACCCCTCGCCGCCTGCTCCGCTACTTAGTTGCCCCTAATTAATCGCGGAGAAAAATCACAATGAGAGCACTTACCTACCACGGCGCCCATGACGTCAAAGTCGACACCGTTGCCGATCCGGTCCTCGAACAAGCTGACGACATCATCCTGCGCGTGACCGCCACGGCCATCTGCGGCTCCGATTTGCACCTGTATCGCGGCAAAATTCCCACCGTTGAACACGGCGATATCTTCGGCCACGAATTCATGGGCATCGTTGAAGACACCGGCTCCGCCGTAACCGCCGTGCAGCGCGGCGACCGGGTCGTGATCCCCTTCGTCATTGCCTGCGGCGAATGCTTCTTCTGCAACCTGGACCTGTACGCCGCCTGCGAAACCACCAACACCGGTCGCGGCGCAATCATGAACAAGAAGGCCATTCCACCGGGGGCGGCGCTGTTTGGCTTCAGCCACTTGTACGGCGGCATCCCCGGCGGCCAGGCCGAATACGTGCGCGTGCCCAAAGCCAACACCGGCCCGTTCAAGGTCCCCGGCACGCTGTCGGACGAGAAAGTGCTGTTCCTCTCCGACATCCTGCCCACCGGTTATCAGGCGGTCCTGAACACCGGCATCGGCCAGGGTTCGAGCATCGCCATCTACGGCGCAGGACCCGTAGGGCTGATGGCGGCGGCCGTGGCCCGGATGCTCGGTGCCGATCAGATTTTCATGGTCGACCACCACGCTTACCGGCTGGCATACGCCCAGGCGACCTACGGCGTGATCCCGATCAACTTCGATGAAGATGACGATCCGGCCGACACCATCATTCGTCAGACCAAGGGCATGCGCGGCGTCGACGGCGTGGTCGATGCGGTGGGTTTCGAAGCCAAAGGCAGCACCACCGAAACCATTCTGACCAACCTGAAAATGGAAGGCAGCAGCGGCAAGGCCTTGCGCCAGTGCATCGCAGCAGTACGCCGTGGCGGCGTGGTCAGCGTGCCGGGTGTGTACGCCGGCTTCATCCACGGCTTCCTGTTCGGCGATGCGTTTGACAAGGGTCTGACCTTCAAAATGGGCCAGACCCACGTGCAACGCTACCTGCCGGAACTGCTCGAGCACATTGAGGCCGGCCGCCTTGCCCCCGAGGCGATCATCAGCCACCGAATGTCGCTGGAGCAGGCCGCCGAAGGCTACAAGATTTTCGACAAGAAACAGGAAGACTGCCGCAAGGTCATCCTGACACCGGGCAGCCCTGAAATCCCTCTGACCGAAACCGAAACCGTGACCCAAACCGGAACCGTCACCGGCATCCCCGCCATGTGATGGCACGCGCACCGAGGACAATGATATGGAAACGCTCTTCTCGATCGCCCTGGCGGTGATCATCCTTCTGGTCGACGTATGGGCCATCGCCAGTGTCTGGCGCAGCACCAAGTCGTCCGGCACCAAGATCGGTTGGGCGGTGCTGATCTTCATCTTCCCTGTCATCGGTGTCGCCATCTGGGGCATCGCCGGCCCGCGAGGTATCGTCGAAGCACCCACGTCCAAGGCGCACAGCAAGGGCTGAGACAGGCCCGTTTTACGGCGCGCGGTCGCAATAACCGCGCGCCGATGCTGCCCTCACCTTCCCCTCGTTTGAATCAATTCACGCCCGAACAGATCGATCATGGCCCCGCCTTTCCAGCGTTCGGATCAACTGCTCGACCGTCCGTCTTCGACCCCGAACTCCCGCTTCCCTAGGCCCCTCCACCCTTACACAGCGTGCAGATTCGCTGCCGCGTGAGATGGCCAGGTGCGCCCGTCCCTGAGTGTGCCTTTGCCCCGAATGATGTCCCGATTGATTTGAGGATGATGATCAAATGCCTACATTCAGCGAAGACACCGCAGGCGCCCAAGCGCGCCCCGCGTCTCCCGGCGAGGCGCTGCACACTCTGCAAGATAATGCGAAAGACCTGCTCGGCACGGCCCGCGAGCACGGCACCGAGCAGTTCGGCAGTTACCGCGACAGCGCCGCCGAGCAGATCGAAAACCTGGCCAAAACAGCGAGCGCTGCGGCTGAAGAGCTACAGGACAAGGACACCCTGGGCATCTCCCACTACATCAGCGACATCGCCGAGAGCCTGAGCGCGTTTGCGACCAGCATGCGCGGCAAAAGCGCCGAGGAGATGCTGCACCAGGCCGGCCGTCTGGCGCGGGAAAACCCTGCGCTGTTCGTGACGGGCAGTGTCGCGGTGGGCTTCGGGCTGTCGCGGTTCCTGCGCGCCAGCAGTCCGGACCTTAACGCCTCAACCTCGTCCCCATCGTCATCCGCCCCTGACTCGCCGCAATATCCCTCGGGCGACAGCGAGAGCGGCTTCAAGGCAGGCCAGAACGAAGGCCTGAGCGCTCGTCACCCGTACGAAGCGGATACCTCCCGAGGAGTGCCGATCCAGACGCCGGACCCACTGGCCCCGCGCAACCCCACCGCCCAGGGCGCAGCCACCACGGATCTCGACGACGGTGGCGGCATTCAGCAATCGGGCGCCGAACTGGGCAGCTTCAACGCAGACCCCGGCACCGCGTCGAGCCCTGCGCACACGTCAATGCCCGCGCCTGACAAGCCTGCGTCCCGGGGAGAATTCTGATGTCGATCAATTCTGAACTTCCCCCACGCAGCACCGGCATCCACAACAGCGACACCGACACATCGGCGCTCGGCATCATCCGCCAACTGGCCCACGAAGTCCCTGCGCTGATCAGCGAAGAACTCGCGCTGGCCAAAGCCGAAATCCGCACCTCGGTCGCCACGGCCAAAGCCGCGTCTGCCGCCCTCGCCGGGGGCATGGTCATCATGCTGGCGGGATTGGTGATCCTCCTGCTGGCCGCCGTCTATGGGCTGGCGATGGTCCTCGTTCCCTGGCTGGCCGCGCTGATCGTCGGCGTGGTGGCGATGATCGTCGGCTTCCTGATGGTGCAATCCGGCAAGAAACACCTTGAAGCCACCCAACTGGCCCCTGAGCGCACGATGAACTCGCTCAGCAAGGACAAAGAAGCCATTCAGAGGAAAGTCTCATGAGCGTCGACAGCAGCTTTGCCACCGAAGATGAACTGAACCGCGACATCCCCGATCCGCTGCTGGCGAAAAGCCCGGACGCTATCGAGCGCAACATCGATGCGCGCAGGGCCAACATCGAAAACCTGGTCGACGCCCTGGAAAGCAAACTGTCGCCCGGCCAACTGATCGATCAGGCACTGACGTTCACTAAGGAAAACGGCGGCGAGTTTTTCGGCAACCTCGGCACCTCGATCAGGAACAACCCGATGCCGATGCTGCTCACCACCGTGGGCATTTCCTGGTTGATGCTTGGGCAGAATCAAAAGCCCGGCGCCGCGTCCGGCGGCAGCGGCGCTTCGATGTTCGGCCAGTGGGGCGAGAAGCTCAGCGGTGCAGCCCACAGCGTGAGCGAATCATTCAGCGGCGCGACGGATCACGCACGGGAATCGGCGCATCAGGCCAGCGACAAGGTCGGGCAGTTCGGGGAATCCGCCAGTCACACGCTGGACGATCTGAAGCAGCAGGCCAGCGAAAAGACGGCAGCGATGAAAGACACGCTGTCGTCCACTGCGGGCAATGCCCAGGAAGCGCTGCTGCGTCAGAGCCGAAATGTACAGGGCACCTTCCAGTACCTGCTGCGCGAACAGCCGTTGGCGCTCGCCGCCATGGGCATCGCGCTGGGGGCGGCCCTGGGTGCTGCGCTGCCGAGCACCGAGAAAGAAAACAAGGCGTTCGGCAAGGCCAGCGACAACCTCACCCAGAAAGCCAGGGCGACGGTAAGCGAGACATGGGAGACAGTGTCCGACGCGGGTAAGAACATGGCCGATGATCTGAAGAGCACCGCCAAGGGGGTCTGACAACGCAGGGTACGCAGGACGAAAAAAAGGGGCTGCGTTGGCAGCCCCTTTTCTTTGGACGGTGTTAAGCATCGATGGAGAAGAGGTCTACAGGATCGGCTTGCCGCCGGTCACGCCATAACGTGTCCCCGAGATGTAACTGCCTTCGTCGGAGCCCAGCAGTACATAGATCGGCGAGACTTCAACTGGCTGACCCGGCCGCCCAAGTGGGGTTTCTTCGCCGAAGCTTTTCACGTCTTCGTCGGTCATGGTCGACACGATCAACGGCGTCCAGATCGGGCCGGGCGCGACGCTGTTCACGCGAATGCCGCGTTCGCCCAGCAACTGCGCCAGGCCGGCGGTGAAGTTGGCGATGGCGCCTTTGGTGGCGGCGTAGGGCAGCAGCGTCGGCTTCGGCGAATCGGAATTGACCGAGCTGGTGTTGATGATCGAACTGCCCGCGGCCATGTGGGGCACTGCGGCCTTGCAGATGCGAAACATCGCGGTAATGTTGATATCGAAGGTCTTCACCCACTCCTCGTCGGGGATTTCTTCGAGGGTTTCGTGGGACATCTGAAAGGCAGCGTTATTGACCAGCACGTCGATGCGGCCGAATTTCTTCACCGTCTCGTCGACAATCGCCAGGCACTGGGCCCTCTCGGCCAGATCGCCCGGCAGCAGCAGGCACTGACGGCCCGCCTCCTCCACCCAGCGTGCGGTTTCCTTGGCGTCTTCGTGCTCGTCGAGGTACGAAATCGCCACGTCGGCGCCTTCGCGAGCGTAGGCAATCGCCACTGCGCGACCGATGCCGCTGTCACCGCCAGTGATCAGCGCAATTTTGTTGCTCATGCGGCCCGAGCCCTTGTAGCTAGTCTCGCCGCAATCCGGGTATGGCTCCATTCGGCTCTGATCGCCGGGCACTGTTTGCTGCTGAGGCTTGAACGGCGGTTTCGGGTAATCAGTCATGGGGCTCTCCTTGAAATAGTCCAACGCAAACGGTCAGCGTCAAAAGTGGACTGAAGGCGCGAGGGATGAGTTCGGAGTTTTTTAAAACGGCCTTGCCAGGCGGTTTCATCGAGTACCGATGCGATGTCGATTCTTTCCACATCCGCAACACTGAATTGCTAAATGTTAGCTAGCTAACGGAATCGACCGCTGCTACTTTCAATCACGTTGAATCCGCCGATTTGACAACCCCCCCGGAGCCGCCTTCGCGTCAGAGATAACGTGAGGGCGCCTCGCTTTTTTGTGCCGGCCCCTGGCACATCGGTATCAGGAATTGATCGCAAGCCAGGCCCACATGGCCCGCCGAAACACTGTCAGGCCTCCCCTTTCCCTTCCGAGTCGGACATCATGAGCGTCGGCCGTTTCCTGGCCCGTCATCCACACACTCGTAGAAGAGAGCTCCCATGGCAAACCACGACATCACCTTCACCCCGGATCCCGACGCCGATTCCATCTCCTCGGACGTCGCCGGCTTCGGTGGTCTGCTGGTGTCCACGCAGATCCCCACGCGCGCTGACGGCAGCCTGGAACTGGGCAGTATCGCTGAACAGAGTGAACGCACGCTGCAGGCGCTGAAAGTGGCGCTGGAGCGGGCCGGCAGTTCCATGGACCGCGTGTTGCACCTGACCATCTACCTCACCGACATGGCCGATCGCGCCGCTTTCAACGACGTCTATAAGCGCTTTTTCGCCAAACCCTGGCCGGTGCGCGCGGCGGTTGGCGTCGCTGCGTTGGCCGTCGAAGGCATGCGCGTGGAAGTCACGGCGATGGCCGCCAAGGCCTGATCCCGCGGGTTTTCCGGCGCCCCGCTCAACAGGCAGGCGCCACCGGGCAGCAGACGGGTGCCGGTCAAGCGTTTCGCCGCTACAATGCGCGCCTTGACCGTGACCGTGCCGACTAAAAAAATATGTCTCTGCCCAAACATCACCTGGAATTGCTCAGCCCCGCCCGCGACGTGGCCATTGCCCGCGAGGCCATTCTGCATGGCGCTGACGCGATTTACATCGGCGGCCCCAGCTTCGGCGCGCGCCACAATGCGGCCAACGACGTCAGCGAAATCGCCCAACTGGTCGAGTTCGCCCGCCGTTACCACGCCCGCGTCTTCACCACCATCAACACCATTCTTCACGACAACGAGCTGGAGCCGGCGCGCAAGCTGATCCATCAGCTCTACGACGCAGGCGTCGACGCGCTGATCGTGCAGGACCTCGGCGTGATGGAGCTGGACATTCCGCCCATCGAGCTGCATGCCAGCACCCAGACCGACATCCGCACGCTGGAGCGCGCCCGCTTCCTCGATCAGGCCGGCTTCTCGCAGCTGGTGCTGGCCCGTGAGCTGAACCTGCAAGAGATCCGCGCCATCGCCGACGAAACCGATGCCGCCATCGAATTCTTCATTCACGGCGCCTTGTGTGTGGCCTTCTCCGGTCAGTGCAACATCTCCCACGCGCAGACCGGCCGCAGTGCCAACCGGGGTGACTGCTCCCAGGCCTGCCGTCTGCCCTACACGTTGAAAGACGATCAGGGTCGCGTCGTCGCCTACGAAAAACACCTGCTGTCGATGAAAGACAACAACCAGAGCGCCAACCTGCGCGCACTGGTGGATGCGGGCGTGCGTTCGTTCAAGATCGAAGGCCGCTACAAGGACATGGGCTACGTGAAGAACATCACGGCCTATTACCGCCAGCGTCTGGACGAGATTCTGGAAGATCGCCCGGACCTGGCCCGCGCCTCCAGCGGCCGCACCGCGCACTTCTTCCTGCCGGACCCGGACAAGACCTTCCACCGGGGCAGCACCGACTACTTCGTCACCGACCGCAAGATCGACATCGGCGCGTTCGACTCTCCGACCTTCACCGGCCTGCTGGTCGGCGTGGTCGAGAAAGTCGGCAAGCGTGATTTGCAGGTGGTCACCCATGAGCCGCTGTCCAACGGTGACGGCCTCAACGTGCTGGTCAAGCGCGAAGTGGTGGGTTTCCGCGCCAACATCGCCGAGCCCAAAGGCGAGTTCGAAGAAGACGGCAAAAAGCGCTATCGCTACCGCGTCGAGCCGAACGAGATGCCGAAGGGCCTGCAACTGCGGCCGAACCATCCCCTCAGCCGCAACCTCGATCACAACTGGCAGCAAGCGCTGCAAAAGACCTCGGCCGAGCGCCGCATTGGTTTGTCATGGGTGGCGCGTCTGCGTGAAGAGCGTCTGGAACTGGTCGCCACCAGCGAAGAAGGCATCAGCGCCCGCGTCGAGCTGAACGGCCCGTTTGGCGTTGCCAACAAACCGGAGCAGGCACTGGAGCAGCTGCACGATCTGCTCGGCCAGCTCGGCACCACTGAATACCACGCGACCGCGATCGAGCTGGACGCGCCCCAGGCGTTCTTCATTCCGAACTCGCAACTCAAGGCCCTGCGCCGTGAGGTCATCGAGAGCTTGACCGCCGCTCGCGTCCAGGCGCACCCCCGCGGTGCCCGCAAGCCGGAAACCTCGCCGCCGCCGGTTTACCCTGAGGCGCACCTGTCGTTTCTGGCCAACGTCTACAACGAGAAGGCGCGGCACTTCTATCACCGTCACGGCGTGCAGTTGATCGACGCCGCGTACGAGGCCCACGAAGAGAAAGGCGAAGTGCCGGTGATGATCACCAAACACTGCCTGCGCTTCTCCTTCAACCTGTGTCCGAAGCAGGCCAAGGGCGTAACCGGCGTGCGCACCAAGGTGGCGCCGATGCAGCTGGTGCATGGCGATGAAGTGCTGACGTTGAAGTTCGACTGCAAGCCGTGCGAGATGCACGTGATCGGCAAGATCAAGGGCCACATTCTGGGTCTGCCGCATCCGGGCAGCGGCGTGCAGGTGGTGGGACATATCAGCCCCGCTGATCTGCTGAAGACCATCCCGCGCGCACCCCACTGATCCGGGCCTGTTGCGCTAACCGCGCTGCACCTTTCGGAATGGAGCTTCCGTGATGCAGCGCGGTGAGTCAGCGGCGTGCGACTTCGTGCTTGATGCAGCCTTCGTAATACACCTGTTTGACGCTTTCCGGCCGCAGCCTTGAAGGACTGTCGTAGGTCTGTTCGGTGATGCCCAGTGCGCTCATGCGCATCCACTGCTGGGCGAAGTGCTGGGCCTGCATCTTCTTGCGTGCGCCGTACAGCGTCAGGCCGGAGAGTTTGTATTGCTGAGCGGTGCCCGCCATCCCGGCGCCCCAGGTGCAGAGGTCGCGTTCGTTCTTGCTCGGAGGGCGCGCAAAGGCTTGGGAAGTCACCGTTGCGAGAACGCAGAAGGTCAGTAGAGCCCTGAGAAATGACATGCGATTCCTTGCCTAAGTGACTGATCAGGCGTGGATTCTGACGACAGCGCCCCTGCACGGGGGCCAGCATATTGCCTTCTTTCTCGGCCAGCCGACCAATGACACCCGCGCCGCCATGTCTCAGGGCTCCGCGTCACATTTGAGTAACGAAAGCCTGCGCCGCCTGCTACCGTGTAGGGGTTACGTATGAACCTTATCGGCCGATCCCCGGTCGATAGATGCACCTCTGGTTCCGTCGACCGCTGCTGTACCCGACCGAACCCGCTTATTTCCAGAAGGACCGTCCATGATTCCAATTCAACGCATCGCCTGGCTCAAGGCCTGGGGCGCCCATGGTTTTACCGCCACGGGCGTGGTGCTCGCCTTTCTCGCGACCATTGCTCTGTTCGACAATCAACCCAAGGCGTGCCTGCTCTGGCTGGGCTTCGCTCTGATTGTCGATGGCGTGGACGGCTCCCTGGCGCGCAAGCTCAACGTGCAGTCGGTCCTGCCGCACTTCGACGGCTCCGTGCTGGACCTGGTGATCGATTACCTGACCTACGTATTCATCCCCGCCCTGTTCATCTACCGCTACATCCCGCTGCCGGAATACACCCTGCTGCTGACCACCTCGATCATTCTGGTGTCGTCGCTGTTCTGTTTCTGCAATGTCGAGATGAAGAGCAAGGACAACTACTTTCAGGGCTTCCCCGCCGCCTGGAACGTCGTCGCCCTGTGCGTGTACATCCTTTCCCCTGCGCCGTGGCTGACGTTCATCACGGTGATCTGCCTGGCGCTGCTGACCGTCACACGCATGAAGTTCCTGCACCCGTTCCGCGTTCGCCGCTTTATGCCGCTCAACATCGCGGTCACGGCCGTGTGGTTCTTGTGCAGCTTCCTGCTGGTGATGAACCACCCCTACAATGGGTCGGTGACGCTGTTCGTGTGGCTGGCGATGTCGGCGTACTTCCTGGGGATCTGCATCTGGCGCACGTCCATGGAATGGATCGACAAAGCTCGCGTCTGATTCTTCCGACGGCTTTCTTCAACGCACAAAAAAGCAGCGCTCTTCGGATGGCTGCTTTTTTTTGCGCGGGGTTTGACCAGGCGTTTTTGACGCGGGCTTAGAGGGTGTAACTCAACGGCAGCTGGGTCGTTGACTTGATCTGCTCCATGGCGAAGCTGGAACTCATGTCGGTGATGCCGGACAGCTGGATCAGCTTCTTGTAGACGGCGTCATAGCCGGCGATGTCCGGCACCACGATTCGCAGCATGTAGTCGGTGTCGCCGGCCATGCGGTAGCACTCCACCACTTCGGGCAACGTGGCAATCAGGTCGTGAAAACGACCCAGCCACTGGGCGTTGTGCTGGTTGGTGCGAATGGCGGCGAACACCGTCACGGCGACGTTCAATTGCCCGGGGTCAAGCAACGCCACCCGCCCGCGAATCATGCCCTGCTCTTCAAGCTTCTGTACCCGACGCCAGCATGCGGTGCTGCCAAGGCCGACGCTGTCGGCGATTTCCGCGATCGGACGGGTGCAGTCGTTTTGCAGGATGCTCAGGATGGCCTGGTCGAATTTGTCCATGGGATGCGCGGTGGCCTCAGGTGAAGTCATATGGCGGGAAGCGATAAAGATAGGCCAAAAAGAGCGAAGCTGAAAATCATATTCCCCTAACTGGGGTTTTACCGGAAATATATTCTAAGCCGAGTCTAAATCTCCGTTGAGGAATCAATTTTTTTTCAGCCTGACGCTAGTAGTATTTTCTGCACGACGGACAGCGCAGAAATCCCCATGAAAACACTCCCTTGTTATTTCGATTACGCCGCCACCACACCGGTGGATGACCGCGTCATCCAGGCCATGGTCACCTGCCTGGGCCGCGAAGGCACCTTTGGCAACCCAGCTTCCACCTCCCACGCCTACGGCAATCAAGCCCGCCAGGCCGTTGAATTGGCGCGCCGTCAGGTAGCAGAACTGGTGGGCAGCAGTGCCGATGCTGTGGTCTGGACCTCAGGCGCGACCGAATCCAACAATCTGGCGATCAAGGGCATCGCGCTCAACCCCAACAACGGCGCCCGTCGCCACCTCATCACCAGCACCATCGAACACAAAGCCGTCATCGACACCGTGCGCCAGCTTGAGCAGGCCGGTTGCCCGGTGACCTGGCTCGAACCCGATAACCGCGGCCTGATTCACCCCGATGCCGTGCGCCAGGCGCTGCGCGACGACACCCTGCTGGTGTCGCTGATGCTGGTCAACAACGAGCTGGGCACCGTCACTGACATTGCCGCCATCGGCCAAATCGTCCGTGAACACGGCGCCTTGTTCCACGTCGACGCCGCTCAAGGCGCTGGCAAACTGGCAATCGACTTGAGCGCGTTGCCGGTGGACCTGATGTCCTTCTCGGCGCACAAAACCTACGGCCCCAAAGGCATCGGCGCACTCTACATAGGCGATCGCGCACGGCCGTTGCTCGAAGCACAGATGCACGGCGGCGGCCACGAACAGGGTTACCGCTCCGGCACCCTCGCCACCCACCAGATCGTCGGCATGGGCGCGGCTTACGCACTCGCCAGCGCGGAAATGGACCAGGAAGTCGCGCGCATCAGTGCCCTGTCGGCGCAACTGCGTGAAGGCCTGCTCAGCCTGAAGGGCGTAAGCCTTAACGGCGATCCGCAACAGCGTGTCCCCCACACGCTCAACGTTTGCATCGACAGCCCGGGGTTTAACGTCGCCAGCCTTGCCAGTGAATTGGCGGTTTCTTCGACCTCGGCGTGTAACTCTGCAAGCAGCAGCGTTTCCCACGTGTTGCTGGCGCTGGGGTTGAGTCAGGGTCAGGCGGGCAGCAGCTTGAGACTGAGCTTGGGGCGGTACACCGAGGTGGGTGATGTGGAGAAGGCGATTGCGGTGATTGCCGGGAAGTTGAGTGCGCCGGCGGCGACGTTTTGGTGAGGAAGCTGGATCAGAAGCGGAACTGATTCTTCATGGATCGTAAGGGGACTGATTTATTTACAGCGCCTGAGCGTAAATAAGTCAGTCCCGCAGTGGTAGAGTAATCAATGGTCTAACCTATTCGCCTCATTTAGCGAGCTACCTTTTTCTTGTTTCGTAATTTCTTCTCGCAAGACGAGCGACGGCCTCATTGTCGTCATGAATAAGCCGTTCAAGGATCGAGCCGGGAGTTTTTTTATTCGACGCTATTCCAAGTCGCACTGAGGAATTGACATCTTGCGAAAGACTTTCAAATAGAGCTGACGATAGCTTTCTTTTTCTGGCAATAAACGGCCTGCTATCCGCGTCGACCACGCACAGCTCCTCCAGAATCTCCAATGGGACTGTCTTATTGTGAACAACCCACCTTAGATATTCAGGATATTTCTTAATTACTTCTCGCCAGACAGAACTTGGAGCTTCTTCCATGGCAGCTCTGTCGTACTCAGCTTTTATCTCGCTACTTCGTAGTACA
Organism: Pseudomonas sp. PS02290; assembly: GCF_029960075.1. Lineage (NCBI taxonomy): Bacteria > Pseudomonadati > Pseudomonadota > Gammaproteobacteria > Pseudomonadales > Pseudomonadaceae > Pseudomonas > Pseudomonas sp. PS02290. Next base: position 19,859 of record NZ_JASCOY010000038.1, on the reverse strand, counting down.
ACAAACTCTTCAGCAGACGTGATCATTTATTGTCTCTGCATTTTAAAGATTTGAAGTTGATGTGTTTTCCGGTTTCACTTTTGTGTTTATCCATGTGATCCCCATAGACATCTGCGTCGGCAATCCATGCGCCGTGCTCATCGTAGACTTTCCAGGCGCTCTGCCCATGGCCGGTTTTATCCATCGACCACCAGCGATCGGTATCTGGATCTTTATAATATCTCGCGTAGCCCACGCCAGCGACATTACCCTCGCAAACCCGGTCGTAGCGATTGACCTCCCATTTTTTTCTGCATGCGCGTTTGCAGTTTTGATTCGGCTTATCAGACTTAGGCTTCCGCCCTGGTCCAACGGCCGAACTTGCCAGCCCTAACGGGTCGACCCAGCTGATTGAGTTCGGCCCATATTGGTAGAGGTTCAACCCACCTAAATAGCCGATCGGATCCTTGCTGATAAACCGCCCGACTCCCGGATCATAGTACCGATGCCGGTTGTAGTGCAGGCCGGTTTCGTGGTCGTGGTACTGGCCCTGGAACCGGATCGGGTTGGTCAGGCCGACTTGTTGGGCGAATTCAGAGCGCTGTTCCTGCGCCTCGCCCCACGCTTTGTAGTGGGCGCTCCAGGCGGTATTGCCGTTTTGGTCGGTGATTTCCTGCGGGGTGCCGAGGTGGTCGCATTGGTACTTGGCGAGGGCGCCGATGGACAGTGCGACCGGTTTGTAGGTCCAGAGTGGGTCTTCTTTGAAGTTGTAGCGGCCCTGATAGGTCGGCTGGCTTACGAGTTAAAGGCTTCCTCCCCCTTTAACTCCTAAGCATTCCTAACTCGGGGCTACTGATATTCCATTGTCGGCGCTTCCGTTAGTCGAACAACAACTCCGATTCGCTTACGAAATTTATTCCAGATGACCCACTTACAACTGACTTGAATTCCTCAAAAAAGAAATCTAAATTTTTTGCGAAAACATTGAATGCTCCCCGGCCGTGCTCCCCCGACAGTATGGGGCTAATGACGTAGTGGCATGCACTCTGCAATCCGCGGTACACCATTTCGTTCATCAGCAGCTGGTCATCTTGCAAAAGCGTAGACAGCACAGACATGGATGGCTCCTGCGCATCTCGATGTCTTGAAAGAACCTTATATTTTTTTAGCTCGGCTTCATATTTTTTATGGGCATTCATCAACGCTTCAAATCTACCATACTTATCACGAAATAATAGCGCAGGCATAAACATGTTCTTTGGAAACTCTGGCATTTGGATAGAATTATTCGCGCCTAAGAAATAGCATTTCGATACAATTTCATTTAAGGCGCGGACGCCTTCTGAGCTTTTATCGAAGCCAATCGCGCCATCACGCCCGACAGCCATTACTAACGCAAACTGATCCTGCGGGTCAGCGGGAATTCTAGCAATGTATTCGCTTGAATCCCTTTGAAATTCCCGGGCCTCTGACTTGAAGCACAAAATCTTAAAGTCTTTCATGCTAGCGTCCTGACCTTCCCGCTGGATAAGTGAAAATTACTACCTCTGCCGCTTTGTTAGTCGCATGCACGTGGGGAACCTCATGATGATCTGGCTGACCGTCCCCGATCAATTCTGGATGCCCGTCAGGATGATCAAATACCTCAGTGCGCTGTCCCCGCTCCCTGCACCCAAGATTTGTAGCACCTTGCTTCTTCAAGCAGGCGTAATTCTCGCCCCTGCTTTTCTTCCTTAGAGTATCAATCGAAATCGGTACCCCACCTCTGCTAACCCTTGGGACTTGGGCATGCTGCTGGGCCTTTTTCATTGCGTCCCTACGGCTATTCGTCGCCACAACTTTTTCCAAACCCAGCGGATCGATCCAACCCGTAGGGTTCGGCACGTAGTGGTAGAGGTTTAGCCCACCACTGTAGCCAATCGGATCCTTGCTGATAAACCGCCCGACCCTCGGATCATAGTACCGATGGCGGTTGTAGTGCAGGCCGGTTTCGTGGTCGTGGTATTGGCCCTGGAACCGGATCGGGTTGGTCAGGCCGACTTGTTGGGCGAACTCGGAGCGCTGTTCGCTTGCTTCGCCCCACGCTTTGTATTGGGCGCTCCAGGCGGAGTTGCCGTTTCGGTCAGTAATTTCCTGAGGGGTGCCGAGGTGGTCGCACTGGTACCACGCCAACGCATCAATCGGTAGCGCGACCGGTTTGTAGGTCCAGAGTGGGTCTTCCTTGAAGTTGTAGCGGCCGGTGTGAGTTGGCTGGCTGACGAGACGAATCGTTTCGTGGCGGATGGCTTGGGCCACCGGGACGAATGTGCCCGGTTCATGGATGTAGTGGACGGTGCGGCCGAGTGCGCCGGCGTATGGCGGCGGGCTGCTTTCCCAGGCGAGGTTATCGCCGTCCCAGCCGTAGAGGGTGAAGCCGCAACCGAGCTCGCGCTCTTTGCGGGCGTGTTCGTTTTCGTTCCAGCCGGTGCCGGCTTCGGGGCGCGGGCGGTAGTGGGCTTTGGAGAGTTTGTAGAGGCGACGTCCGAGGGGGTCGTAGCCGAAGTCGACAGTCAGACGCGGATCGCGGAAGTGCACCAGACGATCGAATAGATCCCAGTGCAGTCCGCTGCGCAGACCGTTGGTCCAGCGCTCGGTTTGGTTACCGCGTTCGTCGTATTCGTAGTGGTTGCCGGCGTAGTCGCGCAGCAGGTTGTCCACGAGTTTATGGCGGACCGGTTCGGGATCGAGTGGGCGGCGTACGGGTGCGGCGCTGTCATCGAGCAGGTTGCTGGCCGGGTCGAAGGCGAAGGTTTCTGTGCCCAGGCGACTCGTTGCGGCGAGCAGGCGGCTCACCGGGTCGTAGCGGTATGAGAGCGGACCGCGGCGGCTGTCGCTGATGTCGGTGAGTTGGCCGGCGGCGTCGTACTGGTAAGTGCGTTTGAGCAGTGTGAATTTGTCGTCTGCTCGGCCCAGTAGCTGTTCTTGAAGGCGTCCTGCCGGATCCCAGCTTTGGGTTTGCAGCAGTTGGTTGCCCTGATGGCGGGCAACTTCGCGATGCAGATCATCGCGTTCGTAACTGAGCAGTTCGTGCTCGTCCAGCTTCAAGCCGAGCAGGTGGCCGCTGCCATAGGTGAGCCAGCTGACGCGATGGCCGTCCGGGCGAATGGTGGCAATGCGGTTGTTGAGCGCGTCGTACTCGTGCTGCCAGATGGCGACCAGTGGTTTATCCAGGTTCGAGTAATGCTGGTGCTCTCGCAGCAAGTTTCCAGCGGGATCATGAAACCACTGCAGCCGGCTGACGGCGTTGGTCGCCATGACCAGATGGCCGTTGCCGTCGTAGGCGAAGGTTTCGCTCTGGGACTTTTCGCCGAGGGTTGCACGGCGTTCGGTCAGGCGGCCCATTGGGTCGAAGGCCAGTGCGATGGTGCGTTGGCCGTTGATGGTCTCGGCGAGGCGGCCGGTTTCCGGGTCGTACTGATAGTGAGTCGAGCGACCGTCGAAACCTCTCTCCTCCAGTAGCCTGCCGACTGGGTCGTAGTGAAAGTGGGCGCGGCGTTCGTTTTCGTTTTCCAGCGCGACGAGGCGGCCAAGCTTGTCCCAGCGATAGCGCAAGGTTTGCTCGGCGGCGTCGACGCGTTCGGCGATAAATCCCGCAGCGGTGTAGCGCCAAGTGGTGCAGCGTTCAAGGCCATCGGAATGAGCCAGCGAACGACCTTCGGCGTCTCGGCTAAAGCGTTCTTCGGTTTTGTCCGGGTGCTTGATCAGCACCAACTGGCCGGATTTGTATTCGTACGTGGTGCTGTGGCCAGCAGGATCGGTGAAGCGAACCATCTGGCCGCGTTCGTCGTACTCCCAACTACTCACCTTGCCGGAGCAGTCGGTGTAACTAACGAGTTGTCCGGCGCCGTTGTAGGCCAACGCCTTCGTGTTGCCGTTGGCGTCCTTGATCGCAGTAGGAAGACCAAACGAGTTGTAGGCGTACTCAGTGACGTTCTCTAGCGGATCAATCGCCTCAACGAGATTGCCGCGAAGGTCATAGTCCCGTTTCCACAGCCCACCCTCGCCATCGCTGATTTTGATCAGATGGCTTTTTTCGTCGTAGGCGTAATTGATCACGCTGTGATCAGCGCGGGTGTGTTCCGTCAGATTGCTGAGCTTGTCGTAGCGATACCGATCCGTGCTGCCGTCGGTGTGGACGTGGCGGATGATGTTTTTCGCGGCGTCGCGGAAGAACCACTCGGAACGCCCGTCGGCGTGGCAGATGCGGTACGTGTAGCCGAGGCTGTCGTAGTAGTGCCGGGTTTCGTGGCCCAAAGCATCGGTGACGTAGGTCAGGCGGATATTTTCGTCCCACGCCAGTCGGGTTTCGAAACTGCCGTCATCGGCCCATTCGCGCACGGCCTTGGCATCGGGGCCGGAGCCTTGCCATTGCAGATTCAAACCGCGATTGGTGCGGTCGGTATAACGGGTAATCAGGTGGTTTTGATACTGGTAGCGCCAGGCCGAACCGTTCTCGTCCTGAGCCAGAACAAGGTCACCAAAATCATCGTATTGATACGCGCACAGTTGCCGTTTGACGTCGGCATCACGAATTTCCCATAGACCCGTCAGCCGCCCCTGATCATCGATCAACGTGCCCAGTCGAAGATGCACTTTGTTGACATCTTTCTCCGAGTAAGTCACCAGCTCGGAGAGCACCGACCCCCCACCGTGCCGATGCTCGTAATGCAACATAACCCCGGCGCCGTTGGGCAAAACCTTGTTAATCAGAACAAAACGGTTACCCCGCTGAACATAGGTTTCCCTGTGCTCAAGCCCCCGCATCAGCACCAACCGATCTTTGCTGAGGCGAACGACGGTCAGATTTTCAATGGCGTTGAAGTGGAACAGTTTGACCTTGGGAAGAGGAAATTCATGGCTACGGCCATCGGCGTCGTGGAAGACCAAGCCTTCATCCACACAGTCAAATCGGGTGGTAAACGGAGTGATCCATCGTGCGCCAATGACGTCCTGATCGTAGGCATCCAGACTCGAATAGTAAGTCCGCGTCCACTCAATCGGAAACGGACCCGGCAGACTGAAGTCGGTATGGCTAACCGACTCCGAACCCATCGCAAAACTGATGCTCCTCGCCGTCGACCCACAGGCACATTCACAAGGGCACGGACACGTACAGTTCTTCCGCTTGTTAGACCGGGCTTTCGCAGGCTTCTCGAAACCAACCGCCTCCAGCTTCCCTTCGCCGCCCTGGCGCCTGGCCTGATTAACAACCCCCGGCTTGATGTTGAAGGCTTGCCCATGCCCATGCCCATTGCGCGAACGCCAACTGACCACGGCGTCACCCAGCGTGAGCAGGAGCGAACCAATGGAATTCTGAATCCCAGGATCCGCCAGACGATTGATCTGATCCCGAAGCTCCGGGCCCAGTGATCGCAACGAAGCCGCATGTCTGAGCACCTGCGCTTTCAGCGCTTCAGGCACGAAATATTCGGCAGCACCTTCAACAGCGCCTTTACCCGCAGCAATGCAAACATCCGCAGCGGCCGCAAAAATATTGCCAATCGCAGCCTGAGGGTCGTAAGCCCAGAGATCACCGGCGGCATGAACCAATTTCTCCGCTTCCAGCAAATCAGCCTTGGCGTTCAGCTCAGGGTTAACCAGCTTTTCAAGACCGGCAGCGATCTCAAGAAGCACACCTTCCCCAAGTTTCCCGGCATCCTCAAGAATGCCGGGGAGCTTGGCCTGCGCCTGTGGCACAAAGTCATCAAGCGTCCCGACGATGTCCGCGTTGAGGTGCCCGATCAGAATCTCGATCAGCACGTCACCCAACACCAATTTCCCGCTCCGACGCATCTCCTGGCGCACCAGAAACAGCATTGGCCGCAGGCTCATCCGTGCCGCCGCCATGCGAGGCGGGCGTGGCATCACTCCGATCAGATTGATGCCCAGACTCACCCAATCCAGCGGATCGCGCTTCTCGCTGTTCCACAACCTGGCGATGTCATTCAGGGCATCGACCAGCGCCATGATGTTGCCTACCACCGGCAGTCCGCCTGCCTGGGCCTTGATTCGATCAAGCGAAACAACCCCGCCGCTGATCTCCTGTAACCAGGCATCGACGTTTGCAGCACCGACGCCAACGTCCTCAAGCTGAATCAGATCAAGCGGAACGATCGCCACTTGAGGCTCGCGTTTCTGGTCGCTGCCGGGCGTAACTACGGGGTTTGCCAAAGATGCTCTCCGTGCTCAAAAACCATCCGGCAGGCGTGTTTACCGAACCGGGGGCGACGGAGATATCAAGGGTTGTGCCAGCTGTGAATTAGCCGATATAAATCAATTGCTTGCGAAGAAAAACGGCAGGTCTAAGCGAATGCTAAACCCGAAAACAAAGAAGAAGTGCGCAAGAAGTTGCGCACCCCTGTGCAACTTCTTGCACACTCGTCTGCACACCGCGAACGACGTGGCCTCCAACCCATCAACCACCCCATTCTAACGAAACGAGTGCGCAGCTTTTTGCGCATCATGGCTATGAGTCATCCGAAGGCTCTCTGCGCCAGCCCCTCCCCAACCCCGACCACAGTGAGAAATGCGACAACCCTGATCAGCATCAAGCAGGCGCCATCAGGACGAAGCTGATAGACTGCGCCCCGAAATTACTCAAGAGGAACGCTTCATGGCCACTAACCGCTCCCGTCGTCTGCGCAAAAAACTCTGTGTCGACGAGTTCCAGGAATTGGGCTTCGAACTGAAGCTGGGCTTCAAAGAGGACCTGGATGACGAGGCCATCGACGCTTTCCTCGACGCTTTCCTGACAGAGGCCATGGACGCTAACGGTCTGGACTACGTCGGCGGCGACGACTTCGGTCTGGTTTGCCTGGCGAACCGTGGTTCGGTCAGCGAAGAACAGCGCGCTGCTGTCGAAGCATGGCTCAAAGGCCGCAGCGAGCTGACTGAAGTTGAAGTCAGCCCTCTGCAGGACGCCTGGTACCCGGAAAAGCCGATCAACGCGGCTGTCTGATGAGCTGGCGGGCCTTCCCGCCGAGCTGATACTGAAAAAGCCATCCTTCGGGATGGCTTTTTTGTGTCCGCGATTCGAGGTTTTGGTGTCTTCACCGGACAAAAACGCAGCCGGACATCACGACTGCTGCTGCGAAATGGCGGCCTGAAGTCGGCGTTACGGGAAAAAACCACGGTTTAACGTGACTTTGAATGGGCAAGCGCAAAAAATAGCGCCGTTTGACGGCAGTACCCCGGCGCAAGTCACGAAAGCTTGGGGCATAATGCCGCTTTACCGAAACGCCAGTGTCACGCCCTGCCATCGGGCATTTTCTGGTGGATCGTTCACAATGCGAGGGAATTCACCCCCTCTTCATCTTCGTTGTTCGCTGCAGTAGGGTTTATTGAATGATCAAGTCTTTGCGTCCGCTGTTTATCGCCACCCTGCTTTTGCCCCTCTCGTTCTCCATCGCCGCCGCCCCTATCAATACAGCCCTGCCCCCCAAGGTTCAGGAAGCACTCAAAGCCAGCAAGCTGCAGAACGATGCGCTTTCGCTGGTGATGCTGCCGGTCAGCGGCCCCGGCACGCCGACTGTTTTCAACGCCGACGTGTCGGTCAACCCGGCCTCGACCATGAAGCTGGTGACCACCTACGCCGCCCTGGAAATGCTCGGCCCGACCCATCAGTGGAAAACCGAGTTCTACACCGACGGCACCCTCAGCAATGGCGTTCTGCGTGGCAACCTGTACCTCAAGGGCGGCGGCGATCCCAAGCTGAACATGGAACGCTTGTGGCTGCTGATGCGCGACCTGCGTGCCAACGGCGTGCAGCAGGTGACCGGCGATCTGGTGCTCGATCGCAGCCATTTCGTACAACCGCAACTGCCGGTGTTCGATGACGATGGCAACGACAAGAACAAGCCGTTCCTGGTGCGCCCCGACTCCTTGATGGTCAACCTCAAGGCCCTGCGTTTCGTCACCCGCAACGACGGCGGAAGGATTCTGGTTTCGGTGGAACCGCCCATCGCCGCGATCCACATCAACAATCAGGTCAAGGCGCTGTCATCCAGCAAATGCACCGGCGACGTGCTGTACAACCCGGTGCCGGAAGCCGATGGCGGCATCACCGTGACGGTGTCCGGCCAGTTGGGTGACGGCTGCAACTCTCAGACCTATCTGTCCCTGCTCGATCACCCGACCTACACCGCCGGTGCCGTGCGCGCCATCTGGCAGGAACTGGGCGGGACCATTCTCGGCAAGGATCGTCTGGACGTGACACCGGGCAGCGCCAAGTTGCTGGCCAGGGCCTTTTCGCCGGATCTGGCGGAGATCATTCGGGACATCAACAAATTCAGTAACAACACCATGGCCCAGCAGCTGTTCCTGAGCCTGGGCGCCGAGTTCCGTAACGAAGCCGACGGTGACGACGCCAAAGCCGCACAGCGTGTGGTGCGCCAATGGCTGGCGAAGAAAGGCATCATCGCGACGCATCTGGTGATGGAAAACGGTTCAGGCCTGTCCCGCGCCGAACGGGTCAGCGCACGGGAAATGGCGCAGATGCTCCAGGCCGCGTGGAACAGCCCGTTTCAAGCCGAATTCATGAGTTCGCTACCCTTGGCAGGCATGGACGGCACCATGCGCAAACGCCTGAAACGTACCGCCCTGCGCGGCGAAGCCCACATCAAGACCGGCACATTGAACACCGTTCGCGCCATCTCCGGATTCAGCCGCGACAGCAACGGCAACACCTGGGTGGTGGTCGCGATCCTCAACGACCCGCGTCCATGGGGTGCGTCTTCAGTGCTGGATGAAGTACTGGTCAGCCTGTACAACCAGCCGAAACTGGCGAGCACGTCGATTTCGCTTCAGCAATAAAATCACGCGCCGGGCTGTGCAAAGTCGCTCGACGACATGCGCACAGCCCGGCGGCCAGTCTTTACGTACCTGCTCTGCCTACCAGCTCTGCCCCAACCCCAGCAATCCGAGAATCTGTTTGCGCAGGTCAACCAGATACGGGTCGTCACGGTGCCGTGGATAGGCACGGTCGATGATCAGCTCGGCCTTGATCTGCGCGGGCCGGTCGCTGAAGACAATGACGCGATTGGCGAGCAGCAGCGCCTCCTCGACATCGTGGGTGACCAACAGCGCCGTGTAACCCTGGCGTTGCCACAGATTGATCAACTCCTGCTGCATGGCAATCCGGGTCAGCGAATCGAGCTTGCCCAGCGGCTCATCGAGAATCAGCAGTCTTGGCTCGTTGACCAACGCCCGCGCCAGCGCCACCCGCTGGGCCATGCCGCCCGACAGCTGTCGCGGATAGGCGCGTGCGAATTGACTCAAACCGACCTTCGCCAAGGCCTCATCAACCTTGCCCTTCGTGGTTTTCAGCAGACCCTGGGCTTCCAAACCGAGGGCGACGTTGTCCCAGACCCGACGCCACGGGTACAGGGTCGGGTCCTGGAACACCACCACCCGCGTTGGATCCGGCCCGGTGATCGCCACACCGTCCGCCGTAATGCTCCCGCTGTCCGCACCTTCCAGCCCCGCGACCAGCCGCAGCAGGGTGGACTTTCCACAACCGGACGGGCCCAGAAGCGCGACGAATTCCCCCGGTTCGACCTCCAGCGACACCCGCTGCAACACCGGCAGCTTGTGCCCTTCGAGGGAGAAACCGTGGCTCAGGTTATCGATGCGCAGCGCCAGACCGCGACTGTGCTCGGCGCTTGCAGCTCTGGCTGCATTTACCATTTCATTGCTCCTTGCTGCCACGCCAGCAGACGGTCACGGATCAGAAACAGCGCCGAGATCAGCCCCGAACAGGCCAGCGCCATGATCAACAATGCTGCGTACATGTTGGCGTACGCCGCCCACCCCTGGGCCCATTGCAGGTACCAGCCGATGCCGGACTTCACGCCCATCATCTCGGCGACCACCAGGGTGGAAAACGATGCGCCGAGGCCCATGAACAAGCCGACGAAAACGTGAGGCAGCGCTGCGGGAATCGCCACTTTGATGATGAGAAAACCCTGTTTTGCGCCCAAGGTGCGGGCCACGTCGTAGTAGGCCTTGTCGACGCTCGACACCCCTGACCACGTCAGCACCGTCACCGGAAACCAGGTCGCCAGCGCAATGAGAAACACGCTGGCACTCCAACTGCTGGGGAACAGAAAGAAGCACAGCGGCAGCAAGGCGGTGGACGGCACCGGGCCGAGGATCCTCAACACCGGGTGCAGCCAGTAGCCGATGCTCCGCGACCAGCCGATGGCGACGCCGGCGATGAACCCTGTCAGTGCGCCAAGGGCGACACCGCTGCCCAGCAGAATTGCCGAATGAAACAGGCTGTCGGCGAGGCGCGGCCAGTCCTCGACATAGACGTCCAGCAGCGCTTGGGGTGGCGCGAAGAACGGCACCGGCAATACACCGAATTTGGCGGTGAGCAGCTCCCAGATCGTGAGCAGCATCGGCAGCGCGATCAGCCAGGGGCCGAGGGTTTGCGTACGCGCGGCGATGCGCGGAGACCAACGCGCTACCGTTACCGCGAGCAGGATCAGCCCCGACATGATCAGGCACAGATTCGCCAAACCCTGGGTCATCGGCCAGAGACGGGTGGCGTTGGGCAGATACACGATCAATAGCGCCGCCGCGAGCCAGACCGCCGCCGCCACTACGCCGTGCAGCCAGAAGCGCCCCGCCGGGTGTTTCAGCCGTTCGACGCCGGCCGCCAGCTCAACTGAAGACATCGGCAGTGATCTCCGCAGCAAAGGCGTTGGCATCAGTGCTTTGACGGATGACCTCGACGGTTTTCAGGTCGCGAACGTAGGTGGCAATCTCGGCGGTCAGTGCCGCGCCGACGGCGTGATGTCCATGGGTGTGATCGTGGAGGATGGCGACGACTTCCTCGGTGGTGGTGTTCAGCGCGTAAGCCTGGAACCCTTTGGCCACCTCCTCCGGATGCTTGACCGAGTAATCGTGGGCTTCAAGAATCGCCTGAGTCAGGGCCGCCACGGCGCGTTTGTCGTCCCGCGCCAGTTTGCCGGTCACGCCCACCACGCAGCAGCTGAGGCTGGCGTAGTCCTCCACCAGATTCGACGACAGTTCGCGAGCCTTGCCGGCGTTGATCAGTCGGTACATGAACGGGTCGCTGCCGCTCACCGCCTGCACTTCGCCGCGCTCCAGCGCGGTACCCAGCAAGTCGGCCGGATACAGGCGCCACTCGACGTCGCGCACTGGGTCGACGCCATGTTTCTTCAGGAGGATGGAAAAGAAGTTACGGTCGGGACTGGCCATGTCGGTCACGCCGATGGCCTTGCCTTTGAGGTCTTCGAGTGTCTTCACGTTGCCACTCGCCGCCGTCAGCAACCGCAAGCAGCCGCCGTGTGTTCCGGCAGTCAGCTTGACGTCGAAGCCCTGCTCCAGCGCTTTCAGCCACCGCAACGCCATGCCGATGCCGGCGTCCGCTTTGCCCGTCGCAATGGCTTCCAGCAACACTTCGGTCGAGTTGCCGAAATTGACCAGCTCGACGTCCAGATTGTGCTTCTTGAAAAAGCCCTGCCCGTGGGCGATGACCACGGGGGCCAGGCACACGGCGTTCAAGTTGATCGCAAGCTTCAGCGCCCTCGGCTGATCGAGCCTGATGAATTCGCCCGTGCCCGCCGGCTCGCTCGCCCCGCCACTGACGTCGGCGCCGTGCCCGGCATGCTCCGCATGTTCGTCCGCAGCCCAGACGCCGCGCGGCAATGACAGCAGAAGTGGCGATGCCAGCGCAGCGCCGGCGAGGCTCAGCACCCGCCGACGGCTCAATTGATCGAAAACGGCCATGGTGTTCCCTTACCCGGTGAGTGAGATGGTCGTCGCCGAACAAGCATTTTTAATAACCAAATCCTGGGGTTTCGCCGACTGCTTAAAACATTAGCACCGGCCATTTAATTAATTAAATTCATTTTTGTTCTATATGACTATGCAAATAGTCTATCTGAATGACTTCGCATCCTGCATGCCAGGCGGCATCGAAGCGTACTGGCTGACGGCAATGTCATGCACCACCTCGTGCACTACCGCTATGCTGCGTGCTCGACCCATCACCGGATTCGCGCCGCCAATGAAGACCTCCAAGACCCAGACCCTCCGCCACTCTCTTCTCATCTCGGGATTGCTCAGCGCGCTGCTATCGGCAGCGCTGCCAGCCCACGCCGAAGACAGCAAACCCACCCGCGTGCGCGGCGCCATCACAGCGATCGAAGGCGATGCGCTGAAAATTCACAGCAATCGCGGAGAGGACCTGCAGGTTGCGCTGACGCCTGACACGCAGATTCGCGGCGTCACGTTGGCGCAGGTGTCGGAAATCAAACCGGGCAGCTACATAGGCTCCGCCGCGGTGCCGCTGCCGGACGGTTCGTTGAAGGCGCTCGAGGTGCATGTGTTCCCGCCGGAAATGGCGGGCACGGGGGATGGCCATCGGGCCTTTGACCTGACGCCGGACAGCACGATGACCAACGGTTCGGTCGGCGATCTGGTCGCCAGTAATGGCCGCACCATCACCGTGAATTACAAGGGCGGGCAGAAGAAGATCGTCATCCCCGATAACGTGCCGATCGTCAACCTGGTGCCAGGCGATCGCAGCTTGCTCAAGCCCGGTGTGAAGGTGGTGCTGCAGGCGCAGAAAGGTTCGGACAACGCGCTGACGGCGCTGTCGATTTCTGCGGGGGAAAATGGCGTTACGCCGCCAATGTGAAGCGGCCAATGTGCAGGGCTTGTAGCGTTCAAAACCTGCGTGGCGCCGGTAGATGAAACAGCACCGGTCAGCATGCGCAGGTCAATTTATCAGGTCTGACTCAAAGACAGGTCGCGAGCACCGCGCCACGTTGCTCGATCACCTTGGCGCCGGGCTTGGCGTAGAAATTGACCTTGGTCATGCCCGCCTTGCCCGCCACGTCCGCGAAGTATTCACCCTCGGTGGTGTAGACCGTGAATGCGCCAGGCTCACCTTTGGCCATGAACACGTCGGCCACATCACCGAACAGCTGAACGTTGGCCCAGGTGACCTTGATGCACTCGGCGACGGCGACCGCAGGCTTCTGACTGGTGTAAACCTGCGCCGGCCCTGCCGAACGTGTCTGATTCAAGCTCATGCAACCTGACAACAGGATCAGTGCCACAGCGCCCGCCCAATGTTTCATGCCAGTCCCATTCATCAAACGTCCTTTTCGTTAAAAAAGGAACGATGTTACCAGCAACCTCAAGCGAGCCCCATGGGTAAGCCGTCCGAGCGCTTAATCATCCAGCCCGGCGGGCGGTGCAGCAGGCGCGGCCTTGCCGGGCTTGGCCGATTTGCCTGACGGCGTTGCGGTCTTCGGCTCGGCGACGGGCGCAGGTGGAGCAGCGGCGGCCGCTTCCTTCTCGGCCATCGGCATCTGGTCGATGGTGCTGAAAATCTCCTTCGGATCGATGGGGCCGTTGTGAGTCATTTTCTTCTCGCCGTCCTTGCCCACCAGAATCACCTGCGCCTGTTTTTCTGTCTGTGCGCCAAGCTTGAGTTCGCGGATAAGGGCCATGGTGGTCTGGGCGTCGAGGTCTTTACCGTTACGCTGCCCCACGGTATTGATGATGGTGTAAAGGACCATGTCACGTTTGGCGAAACCCTCCTTGTTGGCGGGTTCGTCCAGACTTTTCTTAAGAGCCCCCAGCGTCGGGTCTGCCGAACTCGACGCGATAACGATCAGTGGACGGGCCTTGCCGCGCTCCTGGGAAAGTGGGCCATCACCGTCGGCAGCCAGCAAGGGGCTCGACACGGCGAACAAAACGGCAAGGGTCAACGACCGGCTAAACATACACACCTCCTCTGGATTTCCATGCACTGATGATCGCGCATCATGGGAAAAGGTCCAGACGGTAGCGGGAAAAAAACCGGATTTATTTCGCGGCGCGCAGAGGCTTGCGGGTATCGAATAGGGTCAAAACGTCCGGCCATAGGGGCTATGGCTGACGTGAGCACCGCTGGCCCGACGGGAAAATTTCGGGCAACAAAAAAGGGCGAATCTTTCGATTCGCCCTTTTTTGTCACCGCCCAGCAGAGCGGATTTGTTTGGTAGGCGCGATTGGACTCGAACCAACGACCCCCACCATGTCAAGGTGGTGCTCTAACCAACTGAGCTACGTGCCTGCTGTGGGTCGGCATTCTACGGATATTCAAATGACTGTCAACGTCTTTTTCGCCCACTAAGCCTATGAATATGCAAATTATTTCCCCGTAGCATCGACATGGGCGGATCAACCTACAGAGTCGCCGTCGATCAGCGAGACTCGGGCGGTGAACGCCATGACCGGCCTCCCGATCGCCAGCGGATGCTTGGGTGAATCAACGAGGGCCCTCGACTTGCGCACCGAACATGCCGCCTGTCGCCATCATGGCACTTCGGACGAACTTCAGATGCCCAATGATGACAAGGAATCACGACACGGAGATCACCTGATGAACAGATTATTGACTGCCTTCACCCTCGGTTGCGCACTGACATGCACTTCCCTCACAGCGCTGGCTGGCGCCACATCGCCAGACATGGGTCCGCCACCTTCCCAGACCGGCATCGACCCGCGCGTACAGGGCAGCGACCCGGCTCGCCAGGGCTCTGATGTGGACACGCAAACCAAGAAAGGCATCAGCATTGGCGGCGGCACGTCGATGAGCAATGGCACCGGCAATAACAACGATGCCGATTTGCCCGGTGGCGATACCACCAATGGCGGCGGCAGCAAGGGCTCGGGTTCGTCGAGCGCAGGCGGCGCTGGCGGTTGAAGCACTACGTAGGCGCGGGCCATTACAGACGAATCATTAAGGGCGCTTGAACAGCGCCCTTTTCGTGCCCGGTTGTCGTGGCTTACCGTCGTGCTTTGATATAGTGCGTCGCCGCCGCGCCTGAACCAGGGTCGCGGACCCGGGCGTCATCAACAGTGGAGAGCGGCACCGTGGGCATGAAGAAATCAGCGCTGGAACTCAAGCGTGACCTGAGCACCATCGCGGCCAATCTGGAAAGCACTGCAGGCGAAATCAGCCGACTGGCCGAACGGGTCAACGATGTCGACGTGGTCGCGGTGCTGCACTTGATGAACCAGCAGTACAAGGACGCTGACCGCCTGCGCGCCTATGTGGACGAGATCAGGGCGGGCCGCATCACCCGCGCCAAGGCCGACTGATCGGCCGGCGCAATGGCCGCTCGCCTGGGGTGATTCAGGTTCGAGCAAGCAAAAAAGGGTGGCCCTCTCGGGTCACCCTTTTTCGTTACCGCCCAGCAGAGCGGATTTGTTTGGTAGGCGCGATTGGACTCGAACCAACGACCCCCACCATGTCAAGGTGGTGCTCTAACCAACTGAGCTACGTGCCTGCTGTGGGGCGGCATTCTACCGGGATCCGGAACGCTGTCAACTTTGATTCATCCCTAAGCCTATGAATGTGCGAGCTATTTGCCCCTGTACGGGCGAATCGGGCTAAATGAACGCGCCCGTGCCTCGGTGGCCAATGCCTTACCGGCATCGCGTCAAGGCCCGCAAACCTCCAGCGTCGGCTGGCCGCAAAATTTCATCTCAGGTAGGATCCGCCCACTCGTAAAAAATATAAAACAGGGGTTACAGGATGACGAACACGCCATACCCACATTCCTATTACGCCGCTTCCGCCAATCCGGTTCCGGTTCGGCCTCGGCTGCAGGGGGACGTCGAGACCGACGTGGTCATCATCGGCGCCGGTTACACCGGGCTCTCCAGCGCGCTGTTTCTCCTGGAACACGGCTTCGAGGTTACCGTGCTGGAAGCGGCGAAAGTCGGTTTCGGCGCCTCGGGACGTAACGGCGGACAGATCGTCAACAGCTACAGCCGCGACATCGACACCATCGAAAAGAGCGTCGGGCCCAAGGAAGCACAATTGCTCGGGCACATGGCCTTCGAGGGCGCGCAGATCATCCGGGACCGCGTCGCCAAATACCAGATCCAGTGCGACCTGAAAGACGGCGGGGTTTTCGCCGCGATCACGCCCAAGCAGATGGGCCATCTGGAGTCGCAGAAACGTCTCTGGGAACGCTACGGCCACACGCAACTGGAGCTGATGGACCAGCGCCGCATCCGTGAAGTGGTGGCGTGCGACCAGTACATCGGCGGCATGCTCGACATGAGCGGCGGTCACATCCACCCGCTGAACCTGGCGCTGGGCGAGGCGGCGGCGGTCGAGTCCCTGGGCGGGGTCATTTATGAACAGTCTGCGGCCACCCGCATCGATCGCGGTGCCAGCCCGGTCGTGCACACCGCCGAGGGCAAGGTCCGGGCGAAGTTTGTCATCGTCGCAGGCAACGCCTATCTGGGCAATCTGGTCCCGGAACTGGCGGCTAAATCGATGCCCTGTGGCACGCAGGTGATCACCACCGAGCCACTGAGTGAGGAACTGGCGAGCACGTTGCTGCCCCAGGATTACTGCGTCGAGGACTGCAACTACCTGCTGGATTATTACCGGCTCTCCGGCGACAAGCGTCTGATCTTCGGCGGCGGCGTGGTCTACGGCGCCCGCGATCCGGCGAACATCGAAGCGATCATCCGGCCGAAGATGCTCAAAGCGTTTCCGCAACTGAAGGACGTGAAGATCGATTACGCCTGGACCGGAAACTTCCTGCTGACCTTGTCGCGGTTGCCCCAGGTCGGCCGGCTGGGCGACAACATCTATTACTCTCAGGGATGCAGCGGACACGGCGTGACTTACACCCATCTGGCCGGCAAAGTGCTGGCCGAAGCCTTGCGCGGACAGGCAGAGCGATTCGACGCCTTCGCCGGCCTGCCGCACTACCCGTTCCCCGGCGGGCAATTGTTGCGCACGCCGCTGACGGCATTGGGTGCCTGGTATTACAGCCTGCGGGACAAGCTGGGGTTCTGAATCAGGGGCGATGAACGGCCAACCGTTAACGGGCAGCTGGATTGTTCAGCGCCTTCACCGCCTCGCCCGCCGCCTGTTCCTGACCGGCCTGGGCCAGATCATTGGCGGCTTTGAGCCAGCGCTCGCGGTCTACCGGCACCGGCACCTGGCGTGGGCTCTGGATCAGCACGGCCCAGTTGCCGGCGTCGTTCCAGTCCGAGGTGAACGAATCGAAGCTCGCCGTCACTCGCCCAGGCCCGGTATAGATCAGCACCGTTCGCTTGTTCTGATCGAACCCGACCAGCACGCCGTAGCGCTGTTCTTTCCAGAACATCGAGCCGTCCGAAAACCGCACCATGACCGGATACCCCGCCGACACCTGCGCCAGCAGGTCCGGGAAACCGTGGTCGACGGGATACACCACAAACCCGTATTCGCGAGCCAGGTCCAACATGCTGCGGTCGAGCTTGTCTTCGGCGCCCGGGAGTTTGAGCGGTTTTTCCAGCAGCCCCGGCGTGGTCTGTACGCCATGGACGGTCAGCATGCTGGCCAGTGCGAACGGCGCGCTTTGATAATCCTTGCCCCGGAAGGACGGCACCGCGTTGATTTCAACCCGGTCGGGCAGTGTCTTGTACATCGGCGGATAGCCGGGTTTCCAGTTGTGGGCATTCGAGCAGCCTGCCAAGACCAGCACAGCGGCCAGCGCCAGCCATTTGCGTCGACCTGCAACGCTATCCAATCGCGTCAATGCCCGCACGTTCTTCACTCACTTGACTGATGGCGACGGATCCCGAGATCCGGCCGGAACGCGGATGATAGAGCCGCCACCGGTTGCGGTATAGCCCGAAACGCTGTCAACGCGAGTGGATAGAACAAATCGGTCATGCAATTCCTACCACCGGTCAATTTTTGGCAACAACAGGGAGACTAGACTGTCGGTTACTAAGAGACGAAGAGAAGAGCCGGAGGAAGCCATGAGCCTCGGAATGACCATTGTGATGTTGATCGCTGCCTGGCTGGCCGTTGCGGCCGCCATGTTGTGGGGGGTGATGCGTATCTCGCGTCGCCATCATCCGCATTATCGGGAAACCGAAGCCGCGAAATCCGTAGAACGCGCGCAACGCAAAATCCGTCATGTCACGGCCCATTGATACTGCCGTGTAACGACTGATCACCGTACAAATGAAAACGGTCGGTAATGGCATCCCATTCCCGACCGTTTTTTATAGCCCGGCTTTTGTGCTGCTCTGCTCTTTATCGGCGGGCGGAGCTTATCCAGGCGTCAGACCTTCTGGCCCTGCGCTTCGGCGTCCAGGCGGCGCTGGCGGGACCGACGAACCAGCATGTTCAGCACTTCAATCAGCGCCGAGAACGCCATCGCGGTGTACACGTAGCCTTTCGGAACGTGGGCGCCGAAGCCTTCAGCGATCAGGGTCATGCCGATCATGATCAGGAAGCCCAGCGCCAGCATGACCACGGTCGGGTTATCGTTGATGAACTTGGCCAGGGGCTCCGACGCCACCAGCATCACGACCACGGCGGCCACCACGGCGATGACCATGATCGGCAAGTGCTCGGTCATGCCAACGGCGGTGACGATACTGTCGATGGAGAACACAAGGTCGAGCATCAGGATCTGACCGATCGCAGCGGCCATGCCCAGGGTGACTGTGCTGGACGCGGCTTTCTCGGCTTCGCTTTTGACGTCGACGCTGTGGTGAATCTCGGTGGTTGCCTTCCAGACCAAGAATAGGCCACCGGCGATCAGGATCATGTCCTTCCAGGAGAAGGCCTGGCCGAACACTTCGATCACCGGCGCGGTCAGCTGGACAATCCACGCCACGGTGGTCAGCAGGCCCAGACGCAGGATCAACGCCATGCTGATACCGATCCGGCGCGCCTTGGTGCGCTGATGAACCGGCAGCTTGTTGGTGAGAATCGAGATGAAAATGAGGTTGTCGATACCGAGCACGATTTCCATGACGACCAGTGTCGCCAGAGCGATCCACGCCGTTGGGCTTGCAGCCAGTTCCAGAAGGTATTCCATATACGCGAGTGTCCAGGATCAGTTCAGGGGATAGAGCGGCATTCTAGGGACGGAAACACTTCAGCAAAATTCGTATTTTTCAGGCGTATACTTCGGTTTTCCCGAAGTGAAGATGCCCATGCTCAATTACCGACAGCTGCATTATTTCTGGGTCGTGGCCAAGACCGGCAGTATTGTTCGCGCCTGCGAGCAATTGAACCTCACACCACAGACCATCAGCGGGCAAATCACCCTGCTGGAGCAGACCTACGGCGTCGAGTTGTTCAAGCGCGTTGGCCGCCAGCTGGAGCTGACCGAAACAGGCCGCGTCGCCCTGCCCTACGCCGAGCAGATGTTCCAGCTCGGTGGCGAGCTCGAAGCGGTGTTGCGCGCACAGCCCGACGAGCAGCAAATCCTCTTCCGCGTCGGCGTCGCCGATGTCGTGCCCAAATCCATTGTCTATCGGCTCATCGCGCCGAGCATGGCGCTCAATGAGCTGGTGCGCATCAGTTGCCGGGAAGACCAGCTCGAACGCCTGCTGGCGGACCTCGCGATTCAGCGCCTGGACCTGGTGATTTCCGACAGCCCGATGCCTTCTCATCTGGACATTAAAGGCTATAGCCAGAAGCTGGGCGAATGCGGCGTGAGTTTTTTCGCCACCCGCGCCCTCGCCGCCCTGTACGGCGAGAACTTCCCCCACGGCATGCAAGGCGCGCCGCTGCTGGTCCCAGGACAGCAAACGGTGGTGCGCAGTCGCCTGATGCGCTGGTTCGCCGAGCAGAATATCCAGCCGAAAATCGTCGGGGAGTTCGACGACAGCGCCCTGATGAAGGCCTTCGGCAAATCCGGCAGCGGGATTTTCATTGCGCCAAGCGTGATCGCCGATGAAGTGATCGAGCAATACGACGTCGAGCTGATCGGCCATACCGATGCCGTGACCGAGTCGTTCTACGCGATCTCGGTCGAGCGCAAGGTCAGGCACCCCGGCAT